>JAJZEG010000358.1 GCA_021828605.1 Pseudomonadota bacterium
ACAAATTTTCCGGCAACGGCTGCGGCGGGGCAGAGCGAATTCAACCCCATTTCCGGTCCACTAAACCCGAATGCCAATGCGCCAACCAAGCCGCCCGCACCGCCGCCCGTCGACAAATCATTGGGTGGCTTATATTAAGGTGGTTGGTTCCGTCATCTGAAAGTTATCGATCATGTCCGCTGAAACCGCTGCCATCGCTCAGCAAATTACTGAATCCGTCGCTTTGCTGCGGAGGCATCTTTGACTGGGATCATGCCAATGATCGTCTGGGCGAGCTAAACGCGCGCGCCGAAGACCCGCAGCTTTGGACCGATTCCAGTGCGGCGCAAGCGTTGCTGCGTGAACGAAACCGTTTGGCCAGCCAAATCGACGCGGTGCGGGCCATCGAGCGCGATACCGATGACGCCTTGATGCTGGTCGAACTAGCCGAAGCCGAGGGCGATCAAGCGGTGCTCAGCGAGGCCGAAGCCGCTCTGCGCCGGATCAGCGATGAGGTGAAACGCCGGGAACTCGAAAGCCTGCTCTCGGGCGAGGCCGACGGTAATGATGCCTATATGGAAATCAATGCGGGTGCGGGTGGCACCGAGGCCCAGGACTGGGCCGAAATGTTGATGCGCATGTACACACGCTGGGCCGAGCAGCATGGCTATAAGGTGCAAAATCTGGATCAGTCGGATGGCGAACAAGCGGGCATCAAATCGGTCACGCTGCAATTTTCGGGAACCAATGCCTATGGGTGGCTGAAAACCGAGGCGGGGGTGCATCGGCTGGTGCGTATTTCACCGTTCGATGCCAATGCCCGCCGGCAAACCAGCTTTGCCAGCGTTTGGGTTTATCCGGTGGTCGATGACACGATCGCGATTGAAATCGATCCGTCGGATTTGAAAGTCGATACCTACCGCGCCTCGGGTGCGGGCGGTCAGCACGTCAATAAAACCGAAAGTGCGATTCGCATCACCCATGTTCCCTCAGGGATCATTGTGGCGTGCCAAAATGATCGCAGCCAGCACCGCAACCGGGCTACCGCGATGGAAATGTTGAAAGCACGGATGTATGAAGCCGAATTGCAGCGGCGCGAAGCGGTGAGTGCCGCCACCGAAAGCACCAAGCGCGATATTGGCTGGGGCCATCAAATCCGCTCTTATGTGTTAGCGCCGTACCAACTCGTCAAGGATTTGCGGACCAACTACGAGCGCGGCAACCCCGATGCGGTGTTAGATGGCGATCTGGACGATTTCATGGCCGCCTCACTCGCCGCCCGCGTGGGTGCGACGCGGAGCGAAGCCTCGGCCCAAGCGGAATAATACGCAGCTTGCTGCGCTGAAAGGACGAGACGATGGATATTATCGATAGTATCAAGGCGGCAATCGTGCCACCGCACCGCGCCGGATACCCGTTCATCGCCGGTGGCGTAGTCGTGTGGCTGCTCGGCTTGCTGCTCGCGGGCTGGCTCGCCTGGCTCGGCTTCGCCTTTGCTCTATTCTGCCTGTTCTTTTTTCGCGATCCGCCCCGGGTGCCGCCGGTGCGCCCGAACCTTCTGCTCGCCCCCGCCGACGGCCGGGTGGTGCTCGTTGACTATGCGGTGCCGCCCGAAGCGCTCGGCCTGCCCAGCATCGCGGTGCCGCGTGTCGCCATTTTTCTCTCGGTGCTCGATGTGCATGTTAATCGGGTACCCGCACCCGGCATGATTACCCGGATCGCCTACCATCCGGGTAAGTTTCTGAACGCAGCCCATGACAAAGCCGCCGACGAAAATGAGCGTAATGCGCTCGCAATGCGCCTGGATAATGGTGCAATGATCGCGGTGGTGCAAATCGCCGGACTGATCGCGCGCCGGATTGTCTGCACCGCCCATGAAGGTGATCATCTGCTCGCGGGCGAGCGGTTCGGCATTATTCGCTTTGGCAGCCGCACCGATTTATATCTGCCGCCGGGCGCCATTCCGTTAGTGGCAATCGGCCAACGCATGATTGGTGGTGAGACGGTCATTGCCGATCTTACCACAATGATGTGAGCGGTCAGAACCATAAATTATTCGTGGCGAAACGACCGCGCCCGCCGCGCCGTCCCAGGTTGCGCGGTCTGAGTTTCAATCGGATGTTGCCCAATCTGCTCACCTTGATTGGTCTCTGCGTCGGCTTCTCGGCGATCCGTTTCGCCCTCGATCAGCGTTTTGGTGCCGCCGTGATCGCCATCGCGGTCGCCGGAGCGATTGACGGGCTCGATGGCCGCCTTGCCCGTTTGCTCAAAGCCACCTCGCGGTTTGGCGCTGAAATCGACAGCCTTTCGGATTTTTTATGTTTCGGCATTTCTCCTGCCTTGGTCTTGTATCTTTGGTCGCTGCACCGCTGGGGCGCGCTGGGATTTTTACCCTCCCTGATCTTCGCCGCCTGCATGGCGCTGCGCCTTGCGCGCTTCAACGCCGCCTTGGATGCTGAAGCCCATCGCGATGACCCGACCCATTTGCCTGCTTCGCGTTTTGCCGCAAATTTTTTCACCGGCGTCCCCGCACCCGCCGGCGGCGCGTTAGCGTTACTTCCAATTTATTTAGGCCTGGAAGCGCGCCAGCACGGGCTTGATTTGCTGAGCGCATGGGCCCACGCACCCGTGCTATCGGCAGTGGTGCTCACCGGTGCGGCTGGATTATCGGTCTCGACCTTACCGGTTTGGAGTTTCAAAAACTTCAAAATCCCGCCTGATTATGTGCTGTTTTTGCTGATCGGTGTGGTGCTGTTGGTGGCCTTGATGTTAGCCGATCCGTGGGCCGGTCTGGCCCTGCTGGCATTCGCCTACCTCGCCATGCTGCCGTTCAGCCGACGCAGTTTCAAACGCCTGCAGGCCGAGGCCGAGGCGCGGCTCAGTTCTAACGACATGACCGCGCCGCCGTGACCCCGTTCGCCCACCGAATTGGCCGCACCCGGCCCGCCGCAACCTTCGCCATGGCCGCCCGTGCACGCGCCTTGCGCGATGCCGGGCATCAGGTGATTTCGCTCGCCATCGGTGAACCTGACCTGCCCACCCCCGATCACGTCATCGCCGCAGCAGGCGCCGCCGCACAGGCCGGGCAGACCAAATACCCGCCAGTCACCGGCACCCCGGCCTTACGCGCAGCCGTTGCCCGCAAATTCGCGCGCGATCAGGGATTATCGGTCGAGCCGGACGCTGTGCTGATCGGCAATGGTGGCAAACAAATTATATTCAATGCGGTCATGGCACTGATCGAAGCGGGCGATGAGGTGATCATCCCGACACCCTGCTGGGCGGGCTATTTGCAGGTGGTCGATTTTGCCGGCGGCACACCAATATTCGTCGCCCCTAACGCCAATGCCGGTTTTCAGTTAGACCCTGACGCCTTGGCCGCCGCGATCACGCCGCGCAGCAAATTATTACTTCTCAATTTTCCGAATAACCCCTCGGGTGCCACCGCAGATCTTGCGATGTTGCAAAACATAGCGGAGGTTTTGCGCAAAGCCCCCCATGTTCGGGTCATCGCCGATGATATTTACGAGCATCTGGTGTTTGATGGCGCCTATCATGCGCTCGCCGCCGTGGCGCCCGATCTGGCTGACCGGATACTAACGCTCAGCGGGGTGTCGAAATCTTATGCCATGACCGGCTGGCGGCTCGGTTTCGCAACCGGCCCGCGTGATTGGCTGCGCGCGATGGCCTTGGTGCAAGGCACGGCGACGGCAGGCGTCTCCACCATTAGCCAGGCCGCTTCGTTGGCCGCGCTCGATGGGCCGCAGGATCTGCTCGCTGAACGGCGCGCAGTATATCGGCAGCGGCGCGATTTGGTGGTCGCGGGTTTGGCCAATGTCGCCGGGCTTGATTGCCCGGTGCCGAACGGGGCGTTTTACGTGTTTCCGTCCATCACCGGCTGGCTCGGGCGGCGCTCGACCGGCGGACGCTTGCTGGTCAATGATGATGCCGTCGCCGAAGCCCTGCTTGAGGAGGCCTTGGTTGCCACCGTGCCAGGATCGGCCTTCGCTCTGCACGGCCATATTCGCCTATCCACCGCGACCTCTGACGCGTTGTTAGCAGAAGCCTGTCAGCGCATCGCGGCCTTTAGCAGCGCGCTGAGCGATCACGCCGCTTTATTCTAAAATCCCAAAAACCGGACCAAAATCGGCGCGAGTATCGCCGTCACCAGCCCGTTAAGCCCAATGGCCAACCCGCCAAACGCGCCAGCGGTTTCACTCTCGAGCAGCAAGCGCGCGGTCGCCAACCCATGAGCACCGGTGCCACCGGCCAGCCCCTGCGCCCGCCGATCGGTGATGCGCAGCGCCTTGAACAAAGGCAAACACACCAAGCCGCCAAACACGCCGGTCATCAGCACAAATACGGCGGTGAGCGAGGGAATGCCGCCCAAATCCTGGGCAATGCCCATTGCAATCGGCGTGGTCACCGATTTGGGGGCAATCGAAATCACCACGCTGCGCGGCGCACCCAGCCAATGCACGATCAGCATCGCCGATACCGACGCCGCGACCGATCCCGCAGTCAATGACACCAAAATCGGCACCAAATTGCGGCGCATCGTGGTCAAATTGGCATACATCGGCACCGCCAGCGCAACCGTTGCCGGTCCCAGCAGAAACTGCACATATTGGCCGCCCCGAAAATAGGCATGATACGAGGTATGGGTCAGCAGCAAAATCGCGGCTAACACCCCGATGGAAACCATGATCGGGTTCGACCATGCGGCATGCCCGGAGCGCTGATCAACCCAAACTGCCCCCTGCCAAACTAACAGAGTGATAATCAAACCCAGCTGTGGGCCGCTCTGCAAATAAACCCATACATTATACAAATTATGCGGCATGAACCCGTGCAACATCAGCGCTCACTCCGCGCCAAATACTGCATCAGCAGGCTGGTAACGCCCAGCGCCAGCAAGGTTGAAACCGGGATCGCAATCGCAATCGCGAGCGCATTGGCGCGCAGCACGCCGAGTTCATTCACAATCCCCACCCCAGCCGGCACGAATAACAAGCCCAAATTGCGCAGCAATGTTTGTGACGTGGCCTGCATCGGCGCATTCGGCCCGCGCCGAACCACCAGCCACACTAACAAAAGCACCAACCCCAGCACCGGGCCGGGGATCGGCCAGCCAGCGGCATGGGCAATGATCGTTCCGATTAGTTGGCATACGAGCAGCAGCGTAATGGCGCCGATCATCTTGGTTCTCCCGCGTTAAGCCTCTACACTGACTTTATGAGGTTATCCGCGCGATTTGACCATGTCCGTGCCCGTGACTGTTCCGAGCCAATCCGGTGATCGCCGGATTGATCGACCGGCTGCAAACCCAGCCCTCGCATACCGGATCGCTGATCATGACCATTTTTGGCGATGCGGTGATGCCGCGCGGCGGCTTGATCGCCCTGTCCAGCGTGCTCAGCCTATGCGCCGATTTGGGCATCGCACCCGGCGTGGTGCGCACCGCAATGTCGCGGCTGGTCGCGGAGGGCTGGTTTGCCACCAGCCGGGTCGGGCGCGCCAGTTTTTATCAGATCGCCCCGGCCCGACGCGGCGAAATGATCCGCGCGAGCCGCCATATTTTTGGCCCCGCTCGCCGCCCCGAGACCGATCAGCTTAATTTGGTGCCGATTGAAGGTAATGACTGGCTGCGCGCCCGGCTCACCCGCCTGGGCTTCGTCGCCTGGAACGGCATGATGATCGCCCCGCAACGGGCATTACCGCGCTCGATCACCCAACTCGCCCCGGTACTGATCGCGACCGGCGATGCCAATTCGCTGCGCATGATCGCCGCCAAAGCCTGGCGCCTGGACGATCTGGCCAGCCGCTATCAAGGCTTCATCGCAGCCTATAGCGATTTAGCGCGCGACGCCGCCGATCTGCCCCCGCGCGAGGCGTTGATCGCGCGGATTTTGCTGGTGCATGATTTTCGCCGCATCGTTTTGCGCGATCCGCGTTTGCCCGCACCCTTGCTTCCCGCCGATTGGCCGGGGCACCGAGCGCGGCAGCTTTGCGCGTTGATTTACCCCGCTTTGTGCGCCAATGCCGAGGCCTATCTCACCCAAATCGGCGCCACCGCAACCGGCCCGCTGCCGCCAGCCGAGCCAGGGCTTCGCTCCCGGTTTTAACGCCCCCCGCTTTCAGTGCGTGCGACGCAAAAAATATTTCTGCCAAACGCAATGAAATATTAACCCGGGCCAGCGATGCTCCTCGCATGCAGACCGAAACCTTCGATCCAATTCAGTACTGGCAATGGCGCTATCGCATGGGCGGCACCTCGGGCGCCGGATCGCGGGGCCGATTAGCGGCGTTCAAAGCCGATATCGTCAACGCGCTGATTGCGGCTAACCGCTTGAATTCCGTGATCGATTTCGGCTGTGGCGACGGCGTTCAAATGTCGATGATCGGCGCTGATGATGACGGGCCGGATTATCTGGGGATCGATGTTTCACCGGAGGCCCTCGTTCTATGTCAGCGTCGTGGCGGGGCGCGGCGGCGATTTTTGCTCTATGAGGATTTTGCCCGCACCGGCAACGCCCTCCGTGCCGACCTCGCTCTCTCCATGGACGTCATTTATCACCTGACCGATGATGCCGTTTATCATCAATATCTTGATGATGTGTTCGCCGGTGCCACCCGCCTGGTCCTGATTTATGCCAGCAATGTGCAGGCGCTCACCCGCGATACCCATGTCCGGCATCGCTGTTTCACCGAAACCATCAAGTCACGCTTTCCCGCCTGGCGGCTCTGCGCGGTGGTGCCGAACCGGTTCAGTTTCGACCCCGCCGAGCCCGAGCAAACCAGCTTCGCCGATTTTTACCTATTTACCCCCCGCGCCTCCGGCCTGTCGGTGGTGATCCCGGCCATGGAGGTCGATCATGGATAGTGGCATCAGCGATCATAGCACCCTGCGCACGCCAGCCGCCCGATTGATCACTTGCCGCGCCCGGCAATGGCAGGTGTTGGATCATCCGCTGGTCGATCACGCCGTCGCCGAACTGGTCAGCGGCTTCGAGGATTCCACCCTGCAATTTTTTGATGCCGCACTGCCGCATTGTCGCCGCCTGATCGATGTCGGCGGGTATTTCGGCTTGCTCAGCCTCTATGCCGGGGATCGGGTTCAGGCCACCACTATTTTCGAGCCGAGCCCAACCCATCGCACCATTCTGCATGCGAATCTGGCCCTCAACCCGGCTCTTTTCGAGCGCACCACCCTGATCCCGGCAGCGATGGGCGCAGAAGCCAGCGAACAGCCTTTGTTTCGCAAAGCCTTCGCCGATTCCGGGGCAAGCCTATTTGAGGTGGTGGAACGGCAAAATCTGCGTCGTGGTCAGGCCGAAGCGATGGTCCGCGTGCTGCCCGCGACCCAGGCATTAAAACAAAGTGGCCTGGATGGCGCAACCTTGCTCAAAATCGATATTGAAGGGGCGGAATATGACGTCATCCCCGCAATCGCGACGCTGCTCGCCCAGCATCAACCGTTTTTGCAGGTCTCGTTTCACCCGTTCAATCTGGTCGCCGAGGATGCCGTCGCGACAACCTTACTCCGCCTGCGCCGGATGATCGCCGTGGTGGAATCACTGCGCACCTATGATTATTGGTATATTCTCGGCGGCAATGGCTGGTGCGCGGTCACGCCGGATACATTTTTGAGTTTTCTTCACCATTATCTGCTCGAACCCAAAATCGTCGCGCGCATCACGTCTCCGCAATATGGGCTGATCGATGGGGTGGGCTTTTCCCGGATACCCCTTGATTTTCCAAATGCCCCGATGGCTTGACCCGCCGCCACCGGAATGGTCGTTCCCGCTCCGTCTCCGCAGCAAACACCCGGTGCTGGGCGCGCAGCAAATCAGCCCGGGCAATAATGCCGCATAATCCCCCCTGCGCATCAATTACGGGGATCCGGGCCGCATTCTCCGCCAGCATAGTGGCGGCAACGGTAATCAGCGTATCGTCAGGTCCGGCGGTGACCAGGGATTGTGCAGTGGTCCACGCACCCAGCGTCAAATCCCGGGCCGGCGGGGAGCGCCGCCATTCGGCACAATCCGCGCGCGTCGCCAACCCGACCAGCATGCCTTGTTCATCAAGCACCGGATAGGCCTGATGCCGCGCTTGATCGCCATCAAAAAACGCGAGCGCATCATGGGCCGGCATCACGGCGCTCAGCGTTTCCACCGGCGTTGCCATAATGTCGCGCGCCCGGGTGATTGCGAGCGGATCAATACTATATTCGCGGGTCAAATGATGACCACGCCGGGCGAGCTTCTCGGTCAGGATCGAGCGTTTCATCACCAACACGGTAACAGCCATACTGCTCATGCAGGCGGTGATTACCGGCAGCAAAATCAGATGATTTCCAGTCAATTCAACCGCGAACAGGCTCGCTGTCAGTGGCGCGCGCATGGTCCCGCCCATCATCGCCGCCATGCCCAACACCGCCCAGAAGCCAGGGGCAGCGTGGGGCAAAAACGGCCCCAATACCGCCCCCATCGCGCCGCCAATAATCAGCAGTGGCGCCAATACCCCGCCGGAGGTGCCCGAACCGAGCGCGATCGCCCAAATCGCCGCCTTGACCAGCACCAGCCGCACCGCCGCCGCCCCCGCCAGGCTGCCCGCCAGCAAAGCGGCAATATCTGGGTAGCCCACGCCCAGCGCCAACGGATCAATCAGCCCGCCAATCCCGACCACCAATCCACCCAGCACCGGCCACCACATCCAATGTACCGGCAGCCGCTCAAACTGGTCCTCGGCCCCATACACCATCATGGTCAGCAATGCCGAGCCCAAACCCGCCGCCAGCCCGATACCCAACCAGCCCAGCGCATGCAGTGGATCGATAATCACCGTGCCGGTGAACGGAAATAGCGGTGCCGGGGTAAGCACAAAACGCCGCTCAATTGCCGCGGTGATACAGGCGGTCGCCACCGGCAGCAGGCTGCGCGGTTTGAGTTCGAACAGCAATAACTCAACCGCCAGCAAAATCGCGGCGACCGGCGTACCAAACACCGCCGTCATCCCGGCACAGGCCCCAGCCACCAGTAGGGTTTTGCGCTCGGCATCGGTCAGGTTGAACCATTGCGCCAGGAGCGACGACGCCGCGCCGCCGGTCATGATAATCGGCCCCTCGGCGCCGAACGGCCCGCCCGTGCCAATCGAAATCGCCGACGAAATCGGCTTCAGAATCGCAACTTTCAAATCAAGCTTCGAGCCACCAAGCAAAATCGCCTCAATCGCCTCGGGAATCCCATGGCCGCGAATTTTTTCCGACCCATAGCGCGCCATCACCCCAATAATCACCGCCCCGCCAGCAGGGATCAGCACCGTCCAAATCGCCGGGTGTCCATGGATCAATACACCCCCCGGCGGCAGCATCGATGTCGACCAAACCTGATAATAAACCAAATTATTAATCAGCCCGATCATCCGCAGCAACACCCATCCCGCCGCCACGCCAGCGGTTCCGGCCAACAAGGCCAAGGCACAGAGCCACAACATTCTGGGATCGGTGGTGAAATCGCCGAGTGCGCGGCGCGAAACGGGGGGTTGGCTCGGTCGGGTCATCGGGCACGCTTTCCAATATCGGTGGCGTCGTTAATATCGTATTACGATATATTTGCGCAACCCCGGACCTGCGATATAACCCAGCATGGCCCGGCAATCTCTGTCCGATCACGATTATCAAACCCTTGCGGCGTTCCGCTTCGCATTGCGCCGGTTCCTGGCTTTCAGCGAATCCTCAGCCCGCGTCGCGGGCTTGACCCCCCGCCAGCATCAGGCTTTGCTCGGCATCAAAACCCTGCAAGCCACCGGTGCCGCAACCATCGCGGACCTCGCTGCCTTCCTGATTATTCAACATAATAGTGCGGTGGAGCTGGTTGATCGTTTGGCCCGTGCCCACCTCGTCACCCGTCAGGATGACCAAATTGACCGGCGCCGGGTCCGCGTGTTGCTGACCAGCGCAGGCGAAGCCCGGCTCGCCACCCTCTCGGCCATCCATCTGGCCGAAATCGCGCGCATCGGCCCGGAATTGCACGCTTTGCTCGCCGCCTTCAACGCGTCCTAACCCCACTCAGCTCCCGCAGCATCACATCGAACAAAACCGGCCCCAGCCCAGGCAATCCCAGAGTTTTTTGCCGGATCGGTACAAATCCCTGCGCGCGCCAAAACAACTGCGCCGCGCGATAATCCGCCTTCACCGCAATGCCCAGCCGCTTCGACCCATGGGCGCGCGCATAATCGGCCAAAGCGGCGACGATATCCGCCCCCAGCCCGCGCCCGCGCGCCTCGGGATGCAGCATCAGCAAGCCAATCCAAAAATCGCCCGGTGCCGGATGGCCAAACACGCAATCGATCACCCCGACCAGCCGATCATCGATAAAAGCCAGCCAAAGCCGCTTCTGCGCCCGATCACCATGCGGCGGCACATCCTCCAGAAAGCCCCGCGTCTCCGCAGGGCCCGGCGGCGCGCCGGTGGTCTCACGATAAAAATCGGTGCAGGCCACGCACAAAGCCTCCACCTGTGGCGCGTGATCCGCTTCCAACCGCACCAACTTGCTATATCGTGGCATCGGACCATCCATCAGCATCCAAAATGAGCGCAACCCGATGGCTTGGCAATGCGCAGCCCGGCTGATAGGTCGCGAGGCGAACAGGAGAATGCGCAATGACCGAGCGGCGGGTGAATAAAGTGGTGCTGGCCTATTCCGGCGGGCTCGATACCAGCGTGATCCTGCGCTGGCTGCAAACCGAGTATAACGCCGAGGTGGTCACCTTCACCGCCGATCTCGGTCAGGGTGAGGAGCTTGAACCCGCGCGCCGCAAGGCCGAACTCTTCGGGGTCAAGGAAATTTTCGTCGAAGATCTGCGCGAAACCTTCACCCGTGATTTCGTCTTCCCGATGTTCCGTGCCAACGCCCTCTATGAGGGCCAATATCTGCTCGGCACCTCAATCGCCCGGCCTCTGATCGCTCAGCGCCAGATCGAAATCGCGCAGGCCGTCGGCGCCGACGCCGTCGCCCATGGCGCCACCGGCAAAGGCAATGACCAGGTCCGGTTCGAGCTTGCGTATTACGCCCTGAAACCCGATGTCCGGGTCATCGCCCCCTGGCGCGAATGGTCACTGACCAGCCGCAGCAAATTGCTCGAATTCGCCGAAACCCACCAGATCCCGATCGCCAAGGACAAGCGCGGCGAAGCGCCGTTCTCGGTCGATGCCAATCTGCTGCATTCCTCCTCAGAGGGAAAATTGCTCGAAGATCCGGGCCAGGAACCCGACGAAATCGTCTATCAGCGCACCATCAGCCCCGAAGCAGCCCCGGATGTCGCGACCATCATCTCGATCGGCTTTGCCCGGGGCGACGCGGTCTCGCTCAATGGCGAAACCCTCTCTCCGGCCACTATCCTAACCAAACTCAACGCGCTCGGCCGCGATAACGGTATTGGCCGTCTCGATTTAGTCGAAAACCGCTTCGTGGGGATGAAATCGCGCGGTGTCTATGAAACGCCCGGCGGCACCATTCTGCTCGCCGCCCACCGCGCCATAGAGAGCATCACCCTCGACCGCGAAGCCGCCCATCTCAAAGACAGTCTGATGCCCCGCTATGCCGAGCTGATTTATAACGGCTTCTGGTTCAGCCCCGAGCGCCATATGCTGCAAGCCCTGATCGATGCCAGCCAAAACTCGGTCACCGGCACGGTGCGTCTCAAACTCTACAAAGGTAACGTCATCGTGATCGGTCGCGAGAGCCCGAACTCGCTCTATTCAACCCGCATGGTCACCTTCGAGGATGACCAAGGCGCCTATAACCAACAGGACGCCGCTGGCTTCATCAAACTGAACGCGCTGCGCCTCCGCCTCGCCGCCGCCGCCGGACGATCCGGCGGCGCATTATAGGTGGCAGTGCCCTAACCGGATCGTGCCGGGCGGTCGCTGAGAGCCTTGATCACCGCCTCGGCGAGCGGTGCCGATGATTTCGGATTCTGTCCGGTCAGCAGATGGCCATCAATAATGACATGCGGCGCAAAATCCGCCCCGGTGCTGATTTTTGCCCCCTGTTGGCGCAGCGTGGTCTCCAACATGAACGGCACCTTATCCTCCAATTTCACCGCGCGCTCCTCGCTGTCGGTGAAGCAGGTGATCGACCGGCCCTTGATAAAATCGCCGCCATCCGCCGCTTTCAGCCCAGCAAACGCGGCGGGTCCGTGGCACACGGCGGCAATAATTTTGCCCGCCGCGTCAAAACGGGTGATCGCGGTGCCCAGCGCCTTGTTCCCAGGGAAATCCCACATGGTGCCATGACCGCCCGGCAGATAAATCGCATCGAACGACGCTGGATCAAGCGCGGCAATCGGTCGCGACTGGGTCAGCGCCTGCATCGCCTTGGTGTCATTCTGAAACCGGGTCACGCTCGTCGGCAGTGGCGATTCGGCCAGGCTCCGACCATCAATCGGCACCTCACCGCCGCCAATCGAGGCAAGGGTCACGGTCGCGCCAGCATCGATGAAAACATAATACGGGGCCGCCAGCTCCTCAAACCACACGCCGGTCGGGTCGGCGGAACCAGGGATCGCTTTATGCGAGGTCGAAACAATCAAAATATGAGGCATCGGAATCTCCTTTGGTGATCGAACGGCATCGCCGCGATCAAACTCAAATGGGGATGCCCACCCCCGATTGACAGCACCAACCCTCCAGCACCGAGCCGAGACTCGATCACCGTAGCCCCTACCAAATCCTTGTCCCGTCATGCTATAAACGAAAAATGAACGCGATTTTACAGGCCCGTTTGGCCCATTACGCCCAAAGCCATCAGGATCGGCGCAACGAGCTGATCCATTGCGTTTGCGTGCCAGCCATCCTGTTCGCGCTGATCGGCCTGTTCGCCGCCATCAATCTCGGCCTCGCACTGCTCGCGATCGCCCTCGCTCTGGTCTATTACGCCCGTCTCGGCAAAGTCCCGGCTTTGCGCATGGGTGTGGTGATGATTGCCATGCTGGTGGTCTGGATCTGGCTGATCGAACCAGCCGTTGGTGCCGCCGGTGCTGCCTGGGTCGCGGTGCTGATTTTTGTCCTCGCCTGGATCGGCCAGTTCATCGGTCATCACTATGAGGGCCGCAAACCCTCCTTCTTCGATGACATGCAATATCTGTTGATCGGCCCGCTATTCGTGATCGCGGTGTTGACCGGCGGCGTGCCGCCCGCATCGCCCCCCGCATCG
>JAJZEG010000169.1 GCA_021828605.1 Pseudomonadota bacterium
GACCTTCATCACCACCGAGGTTGGTCAGCATCAAATGTGGGCCGCGCAATATTATCGCTTCGATCAGCCCAATCGCTGGATGACCTCGGGCGGGCTGGGCACTATGGGCTATGGGTTGCCGGCCGCGATGGGGGTGCAGGTGGCGCATCCTGATGCGCTGGTGATCGATATTGCCGGTGAGGCCAGTATTTTGATGAATATTCAGGAAATGGGCACGCTCGCGCAATATCGGCTGCCGGTGAAGGTGTTCATTTTGAACAATGAATATATGGGCATGGTGCGCCAGTGGCAGGAATTGCTGCATGGCGGGCGCTATTCGGAAAGCTATTCGGCGGCCTTGCCCGATTTTGTGAAATTGGCGGAAAGCTTTCACGCAACCGGCCTGCGCGCGCGGACCATTGATGATTTAGACCGGGTGATTGCCGAAATGCTGGCGAGCGACAAGCCGGTGATTGCCGATATTTGCGTCGATCCGCGCGAGAATTGCTTCCCGATGATCCCCTCGGGGGCTGCGCATAATGAAATGATTTTGGGCCCCGAGCATGAGGATGAGGCGCGCGGGATCACCGATGAAGGTTTGGTGCTGGTATGAACGCGATCATCCAACAGGTGCTGCGCACCGCAACGATTTCGGTGTTAGTGGAAAATGAGTCTGGCGTTTTGGCCCGGGTGATCGGGCTGTTTTCGGGGCGCGGCTATAATATCGATAGCCTGACCGTGGCGCCGGTTGATGATGATCGGCGGCGCAGCCGGATTACCGTGGTGACCAGCGGCACCGAGATGGTGATCGAGCAAATCAAAGCCCAGCTTGATCGGCTGGTGCCGGTTTATCGGGTTGCCGATTTATCGCGCGAGGGGCCGCATTTGGCGCGCGAATTGGCGCTGATCAAAGTGATTGGCACCGGCGATAAACGCTCCGAAGCCCTGCGGCTGGCCGATGCGTTCCGCGCCCGGGTGATCGATGCGACCACCGAGAGTTTCGTGTTTGAACTCACCGGGGCGACCGACAAGCTCGATGCGTTTTTGGATTTGATGCGCCCGCTTGGTCTGGTGGAAGTGTCACGCACCGGGGTCGCTGCCATCGCGCGCGGGCCGCGCACCATCTGAGCCGTCCCAACGCTGGCGGATCAGATAAATCGGCCGTTGTTTGCTCTCCTCATAGATGCGCCCGAGATATTCGCCGATCACGCCGAGGGCCAGAAGCTGCACGCCGCCGAGAAACAGGATCACCACAATCAGCGAGGGATAACCCGCGACCGAATTGCCGAACATGATTTTGCGAAAAATAATGATCGCTGCATAAATAAACGCGAATATCGAAACACTAACGCCCAGATAGGACGCAAGGCGCAACGGCGCGCTGGAAAATGAGGTGATGCCCTCCAGCGCGAAGTTCCATAATTTCCAGTAGTTCCAACTGCTCTGCCCGCCATGGCGCGGCGCGCGCTGATAGGGGACATCAATGGTGCGAAACCCGACCCAGGCGAACAGCCCTTTCATGAAGCGGCGGCGTTCGCGCAGGCCCGATAGCGCATCGAGGGCGGGGCGGGCGATTAGGCGGAAATCGCCGATATCCGGCGGGATCGGCACGTCGCTGAGTTTGTTGATCACCCGGTAGAAGCCGCGCGCGGTGGTGCGTTTGAGCCAGCCATCGCTGGCCCGGCTGGCGCGCACCGCATTGACCACATCATAGCCCGCACGCCATTTTTCGAGCAAAGTCGGGATCAGTTCCGGCGGGTCCTGCAAATCAGCGTCGAGCGGGATCACCGCATCGCCGCGTGCATGATCAAGCCCGGCGGTGAGCGCCGCCTCCTTGCCGAAATTACGGGCCAAATCAAGCACGCGCACCCGCGCATCGCGCGCAGACAGCGCAACCAGCCGGGCCAGCGTGTCATCGCGCGAGCCATCATTGACGCCAATCAGTTCCCAATCTTCGCCGGTCAGCACCGCGCACAGCCGGTCATAGAGCGGTGCGATATTGGCGGCTTCGTTATGAAAGGGCACCACAATGGAAATCATCGGATGAAATTAGAGCATATTCGAGGCGCATACCATAGGTTGCAGGCGCCAGCTGCGGCAGCGTGTTGACAGAGTCCAGGCCAGACGGCAGGTATTTTTCCGCATTGCGGGGTTAGAATGAAGCATATTTTTCGGCGATCACGGATATCGGACCGGTTATTTACCCGGTTAGGTCGTCGGGCGGGACGTCGCCTCCCATCGGTTAATGGGCTGGTCCTGGTATTTTTATTGGTGTGTGGCGCGACCGGGCTGCGGCTGGTTTATGTGACGCCCATCGGGCAGGTTGCCGATGAACCCGCGCACATCGCGCGCGCCGCCGCACTCACCCGTGGGATCGTGATTGGCCGCAAAGAGCAATTCAATATTGGCAAGGTTGCCGGCGTCATGGTCGATCAGGGGCTGGATGATGCCGCCAATTCGGAATTAGCGCCGCCCGGCTATGATGTGCATATTCCCGCAGCACAGCGCAAAGCCGCGCGCGCGATTAAATGGTCGAACAGTCTATGGTTTGACGACGCGAGCGGGGCTGTCGAGTATTTGCCGATCTTTTACCTGCCCGGCACTTTGGGTATCGGCATTGGCCATTTGATCGGTCAATCGCCGCTGCAAACCTTGTATACCGGGCGGCTGTTCATGCTGTTCGGGTTTTTGCTGATCGGGGGCTACGCGCTGCAGATTGCGCGATTTGGCCGCCCGATTTTATTCGCGATCCTCGCTTTGCCGATGAGCCTATCCCTGGCGGCCTCGTTCAATCAGGACGGCATGCTCATCGCCGCCTGCGCGCTGTGCGTCGCGTTGCTCACCCAAAATGACGCGACCGCACCAAAAGCCCGCTGGATTGCTGCGGCAATTTTTGCTGCTGTACTTTGCTCGAAACCGCCTTATGGCTTGTTGCTGTTTTGCGCGATGATCCCGCTGCGCTGGCGTGGCTTGGCGCGACGGTTCACCCTGTTATCGCTGTTTGCCATTCCGTCGATCATTTGGGTGCTGGTGATGTTGCGCACCTCCTACACCCCCTCCTGGGGTGCCTCCTATCATCCGGGGCCGCTTTGGCCGGGTCGAGCGAGCGATCTCTTTACTGCCCCGAATGTGGCCGATAATGTTAGAGTGCTGTTCGCCCATCCACGGCAAATTTTATTACTGCCGTATCACTACACCATTTTATATCATACGACTTTGGTCCGCGAAGCCATTGGAACCTATGGATGGCTAACCATCACCATGACCAATCAACTCTATCATCTCTGGAAGGCGGTTTTGGCTGCGGCGACTTTGGCGAGCATCGTAGGGACCGGCGCACGCGCGCGGACGTGGCGGGTGATCGATGCGTTCTGGATTATCCTGCTCGCCGTGATCACAATCGTGTTAATGGAGTTATCCCTCTACGTTTCCTGGACAGATGTCGGCGGAGCGATCATTACCGGTGTGCAGGGGCGTTATTTTCTTGAAATCATCCTGTTTGTCATTCTAGCCTTGCCGCGCCTTGGCAACGGGATCAATCGGTTCACGCGGTGGCGTCACGCCGCTGCATCGCTGGAGATTGCGCTGACCTTGCCGGTGATTGCGATGGCCGTCTATGATTTATTTTATGTGCCAAATCTTATTGTCGCGCGCTTTTCCTAAATTATCGTGAGGCCATCCCGCTTTCATCGCGCGCATAGCCTAACCCTGCTGTTTGTGCTGATCACTTTTTATACCGGCTTGCACCTTGTGTACGGCACGCCGATCGGCGACGTGGCGGATGAGCCCGCCCATATCGCCCGTAGTGCTGCCTTGCTGCACGGGCAGATTTTTGGCGTGCGCCACGCCACGCCGCGCGGCGAGGATTCCGGCGTGGTGATCGATAGCGGGCTAGCAAAGGCCGCCCGCGCCGAAACCATCACCCGTCAGGCGCACTTGATCGATCCATCGGGCAAAGTCAGCGCCGCGCAAGTGGCGCGCGCCCGGGCGATCCGTTGGAGCGGACGGCCGATTTATGTGCAAGCGAGCGGTGCGGTCGAGTATTTTCCAGCCTTTTATCTGCCCGGTGCGCTGGGCATCGAGGCCGGCGCGCTGGCGGGGCAACGGCCTTTGGCGGCGCTCTATACCGGGCGATTATTCATGTTGCTGAGCTACATCGCCCTCGGTGCGGCGGCGTTGAGCCTGGCCCGTTTTGGCCGTCCGCTGCTATTCGCCATTCTCAGCCTGCCGATGTCGGTCAGTCTCGCCGCCTCGTTCAATCAAGACGGACAATTAATCGCCGCCGCCGCTTTGTGCGGGGCCTTGCTCACCTGGGAGCCAAAAACCTTGCCCCAGGCGCGCTGGATCGCGGCGGCGATATTTGCGGTCTTTCTCTGCTCGAAACCGCCTTATGGCTTGCTGCTTTTCTGTGCGATGCTGCCCTTGGCGCGGCGCGGCATGCTGCGCCGCTTGCTGCAACTGGGTTGCTTTGGCCTGCCCGCTTTGATCTGGGTGCTCGCAATGCTGCGCTTCACCTTTACCCCGGTGCGCCGCAAACCCTACCATCCGGGGCCGCTCTGGCCTGGCCACCACGCGCTCACGCTCCACGCGGTCGATCCGGCGGGCGGTTTGCTTGTGCTCATCGCCCATCCGGCTCAGATTTTTTTGCTCCCCATCCACACGATTATCGATAATTTCGGGCAGTTTCGTATCCAGTTCATCGGTGTGCTGGGTTGGCTCAATGTCTCGCTGCCGGCTGATATGTACCATGATTGGAGCATCGCTCTGCTCGCCGCCGCCCTCGCCACCTTGTTTGCCGATCATGCGTCGCAACGGATAATGAACTGGCGCCTGACCAACGCCCTTTTGGTGCTCGCTTTGTCGCTGGCCACGATCATCGCGGTCGCGTTATCGCTCTATCTGGACTGGACCAATCTCGGCAGCGCCAGCCTCATCGGCATGCAAGGGCGCTATTTCATTGTCATGGTGCCGTTTATCCTGTTAGCACTGCCTCGCCTCGGTGATCGCGTCAATCGCTGGCTGCGCTGGCGTCATGCCGCCAATGCCGCTAGCCTTCTGCTCACGATGCCTGCGGTGCTGATGGCGCTGAATGGCGCATGGATGTTACCCTCATTACTTGCGAGGTCATTTTATCAATGAATCATGCGCCATCCGCCGACATATCCGCCTCCCGGCTGCCCACCCGCCCGATCATCGCCGTGGTGATCCCGTGCTATCGGGTGCGTGCCCATATTCTGGGTGTGCTCGCGCGTATCGGCCCCGAGGTCGCGCTCATTTATCCGGTGGATGATGCCTGCCCGGAGCAATCGGGCGATTTCATTACCGCAGAATGCGCCGATCCACGGGTGCGGGTGCTGCGCCATTCCGCCAATCAAGGCGTCGGCGGGGCGATGGTGACCGGCTATCGTCGCGCCTGCGCTGATGGTGCGGATGTTATTGTGAAAATCGACGGCGATGGCCAAATGGACCCGACCTTGCTGGCACAATTCACCGCGCCGATCCTGGCCGGGCGCGCCGATTACACCAAGGGCAATCGGTTTTTCGACATTAACGCGCTCAAGCCGATGCCGCCGGTGCGGGTGTTCGGCAATGCCGCTTTGTCGTTTTTAACCAAGCTGTCATCGGGCTATTGGTCGCTATTTGATCCGACCAACGGCTACACCGCGATTCATGCGAAACTGCTCGATTTCATCCCGCTCGATAGCCTGCCTCGGCGCTATTTTTTCGAGTCAGAAATGCTGTTTCGCTTGGGCACCTTGCGCGCCTGCGTTGCCGATATTCCGATGGCGGCGGTGTATGGTGCGGAGACCAGCAATATGAATATCAAATCGGTGATTCCTGAGTTTTTACGCGGCCATGCCCGTAACTTTGGCAAGCGACTTATCTATAACTATTTCCTGCGCGATTTTTCCATCGCCTCGCTCGAACTGATTTTCGGCCTGCTGCTGATCGGCTTTGGCGGCAGCGCGGGCCTGTATTTCTGGATCCATAACAGCCTGCATAACATCACCACCAGCTCAGGCACGGTGATGCTCGCCGCCTTGCCGATCATTATCGGATTGCAGCTGCTGCTGTCGTTTATCGGCTACGATATTGCCCGCGTGCCAACCAGCGCGATTTTCCCGTCTTTGCCCGATCGGAGCCGCGATCATGGTTAACACCCTCGCTCTGTTGATTTTCACCCTGATGCTGGCGAGCGGTCAGCTTTTATTCAAAAAAGTCGGCCTGTCCCTGCGCGGACGCCCGCCGCTTGAGGCGATCAGCACGGTGCTGAGCCAGCCCTCGATTTATGCGGCTGGCCTGCTTTATGGCCTCGCCACCGTGCTGTGGATTTGGATTCTCTCACGGGTACCGCTCAGCCGCGCCTATCCGTGGGTCGCGGTCGGCATCGCCTTGGTGCCGATGCTCTCGATCCGGCTGTTCCACGAGCGCGTCGGCCCATGGTTCTGGGTGGGCGTGGCAATGATCCTGGTTGGTATCCTGGTCACCCAAATCGGCTATAAGGCCTAAATACTCACCCAACCGGGTGCTGACCTTGATCCATGGAGCCTCGATGACCCTGATCGCCGCCATTTTATTCGCCATCATGCAGGGGGCGACCGAATTATTCCCGGTCTCCAGCCTCGGCCATGCGGTGATTGTGCCGCGTTTACTGCATTGGTCAGTGAACCAGCACGCGCCGTCGTTTTTGCCCTTTGTGGTGATGCTGCATGTGGGCACCGCTTTGGCTTTATTGGCCTATTTCTGGCGCGACTGGTGGGCGATGGCGCTGGCCGTGCTCAATCGCGGCGAGCCCGCGCATATCGGCCCGCAACGGCGCTTGTTGATCAATTTGGTGATCGCGACCTTGCCGGCGGTGGTGATTGGTTTTGTGCTGAAAAAGCCGATCCAACATTTATTCGCCTCACCCATGGTCGCCGCCGGGTTCCTGATTTTGAATGCGCTGTTGCTGTTGGCCGGGGATCGGTTGCGGCGCCGGGCGAGTGCCAAGCCGGTGGAATCGCTCACCACCCTGGATTCGCTGGTGATCGGACTGTTTCAGTGCCTGGCCTTCCTGCCCGGCCTGTCGCGCTCGGGTGCGGCGATGGTGGGCGGCCTGTCGCGTGGCGTCGATCATGGCGGCGCGGCGCGTTTTGCTTTTTTGATGGCAACCCCGGTGATCGCCGGGGCCACGGTGATCGAAGTGCCGAAATTGCTGCATCACCACCATTTGCTCGGTGGCGGGATTTTGGGCCTCGCGGTGATCGCTGCGGTGGTGGCGGGCGTCGTCGCTTATTTATCCACCGCGTTTCTGATGCGCTATTTTCGCGATCATGATCGCTGGTCGCTCGGCCCGTTCGCCGCCTATTGCGCGGGTATGGGCGTGTTGATCGGAGTGCTGCTCTCGGCGGGGATTTGAGCGCAGGCGCGATGCGCGGCGCGCTATCGCCCACGCTGCGGCGGCTGATGGCTGCTCGGCTCGCGCGCAGCATCGCGCAAGGCGCCTTGGTGGTCGATTTTGCGCTCTATGCGCGCAGGCTCGGCTGGAGTGCGACCACGCTCGGGCTGATTTTCGCACTCGCTATCGGCTTCGCGGTGATCGTCACCGCGATCATCGGGCCCGCGAGCGATCGGTTCGGGCGGCGGCGCTTTTTGCTGATTTATGAAGGCCTCTCGCTGGGTTCAGCCTTACTCGCTTTGGGTAGTCGGGCGTTCCTGCCGGTTGTTCTGGCGGCGATCCTTGGCGGGTTTGGCCGGGGCGCCAATGGTGCGGCAGGCCCATTCGCCCCCGCCGAACAATCCTGGATGGCGGCTCTGGTGCCACCCAACCAGCGCGGCGCGGTGCTCTCGCTCAATGCCAGCCTTGGATTTTTCGGGATGAGCGCCGGGGCGCTGCTCGCCGGGCTGATCGGCCCGGTGCAGGCGATGTTCGCCTTACCGCTGCTCGCCGCGATGATCGCCTTTGCCTTGCTCTGGCTAAGCCCGGACGTGACGCCAGAGGCCAAGCCGGTCCCCGGCGACACGCCGCGCGAAGCCGCTCAAGCAGCCCAATCGCAAGCGCGGCTCGAGCGCGGCCTGCTCTGGCGGCTGGCCGGGCTTAATTTATTGAATGGTGCGGGGATTGGCATGGTCGGCCCCTTCATGTCCTGGTGGTTCGCCACCCGCTTTGGCGTCGGTGCAGCGGCCATCGGCCCGGCCTTCGCCGTTAGTTTCATCGCCGCCGGTGTGGCTTCGTTGATTGCCGGATCGCTGACCAGC
Source organism: Pseudomonadota bacterium (assembly GCA_021828605.1). The sequence continues at coordinate 8,218 of JAJZEG010000169.1, forward strand.
CGGTTTGGCACGCTGCGCATCGTGGTCATCATGCGCGGCTTGGGGCTGATCAGCCTATTGGCGCTGCCCTTCATGCCGAGTTTTGGCGGCGCGGTGGTGCTTTATGCGCTGCGCTCGGCGCTTAATCGCGGCACGGCGGGTGCGCGCCAAGCGGTGGCCATGGGGCTGGTGCGCCAGCGGCGCGGTCTGGCCGCGAGCGTCAATACGCTGTCCATGATGGCACCGCGCGCGGTGGCACCCGCTTTCGCCGGGGCGCTGTTCAGCGAGGGCGCGCTGATTGTGCCATTTCTGATCGCAGGCCTGTTCCAAGGCGCGTATTTAGTGCTGTATCCCATCGCCTTCGCCAACCATGATCAATCGAGGCCGTCATGATCACTACGCGCTCGCTCTGTCTGCTCCTGGCTTTGTTCGGCATTGTCGCACCGGCATGGGCAGCACCCGTCAATTTAGCCGCCGTGCCGATCGGGCGCACCGATCTGCCCTGGTGGCGCGCCCGCTTCGCTGAGACCCGCGCCGAGGCCAAGGCCGATCCCGGCGCCAAGCTGATTTGGCTCGGCGACAGCATCACCCAATATTGGCAACGCACCGGCCCGACCGCGCGCGATGACATCAAGCCGGTCTGGGATCATTATTACGCGCCCTATCATGCGCTCGATTTCGGCTTTATCGGCGACACCACCGCGAGCGTGATCTGGCGCGTCGATCATGGCCAGTTGGCCGGGCTGCATCCCAAACTGATTATTGTGTTAATCGGCGCCAATAATCTGGGCCTCACCCATTGGGGCGTGCATCGCACCGTGCCGGGGATCGAGGCGGTGGTCCGCGATGTCCATCGCCACGCGCCGGGGGCGAAAATCCTGCTGCTTGGCATCCTGCCCTCGATCCGCTCACCCTGGATCAGCCAGCAAACCATCCTGATCAATGCCGCCCTGGCGCGGATTTATCGGCATAATAGACTGGTCACTTTCGCTAATCCGGGTCAGGTTTTGCTGAGCCACGGCCGAGCGGATCGCACCCTCTATATGGACCCGTTTTTCACACCACCGCAGCCCGCTTTACATCCCAACCGGCAGGGCATGACCCTGATCGCGCAAAACCTCGCCCCGCTGGTCGCCCGGCTGATCGGCGAAAAACTCAAACGGTAAATTGCTCGCTGATAATCCGCTCGGACAAAGCGCGGTCGGGATCGGAGAGAATGCGCGCCCGCACGCTGCGATCCTCACTCACCGCCACGGTCAGAATATCACGCACCTCGGTGAAATCCGCGACGGCGGCGACCGGGCGTTTTTCCGGCTCCAATATTTCAAACAACACATCGCTGGTGCTGGCCAGCAGCGCGCCGCGCCAGCGCCGGGGGCGAAACGCCGAAATCGGTGTGAGTGGCAGCAGGTTCGCCGAGAGCGGCACAATCGGGCCATGGGCGGAGAGGTTATACGCGCTCGATCCCGCCGGGGTCGCGAGCAATACCCCATCGCAAATCAGTTCGGGCAGCCGGATCGTGCCATCAATCACGATGCGGATTTTCGCCGCCTGGCGCAGTTGGCGCAGCAAACTCACCTCATTGAACGCCAACGCCTCCTCAACCGCGCCCGACATGGTCACCGCATGCATGCGCAGCGGAAATAAATCATTGCCGAGTGCGCGGCCAACCCGCTCAACCAGGTCGGCCTCGGCGTAATCATTCATCAAAAACCCAACCGAGCCGCAATTCATCCCATAAACCGGCAGGCCGCGTTCCAGCGTGGCGTGAATGGTCTCCAGCATCAGCCCATCGCCGCCCAGCGCCACAATCACCTCGGCGGCTTCAAGGGGCGCCTGACCATAACGCGCCGTCAGCCGCTCAAACGCCGCACGCGCGGCTTCGGTTGGGGCGGCGGCGAAATGCAGCGCGATCAAGCGGAATGTCGGTGCGGGGTGGCCGCCATGCCGAGCACCCGATGCGCCATAATCGGCATATCGCGCCGGATCCGGGCAATCAGCGCCCGGTCGATCCGTGCCGAGGTAAAGCCAGCGCCGTCCGAGGCGCGTGCAATCACCGCCCCCCACGGATCGATGATCAGGCTGTTACCAAAAGTCACCCGTGGCTCGTTCGAGCCGTCATAATGCGTGCCGGTACAGGCCGGTGCGACCACATAGCATTGGGTTTCAATGGCGCGTGCGCGCAGCAGCACCTCCCAGTGATCCTTGCCGGTTTGCAAGGTAAAGGCGGCCGGGATGAAAATAATATCGGCCCGCGCCTCGCGCAGCGCGCGGTACAGTTCGGGGAAACGCACATCATAGCAAATGCTCAGCCCGATCCGAATATCGCCAATCCGCGCGGTCACCACCTGATCGCCCGCGCCATAGACCGCACTTTCGCGGTAACCCTGGCCGTCGGGGGTGGTGATATCGAACAAATGGATTTTCCGGTACCGCGCGATTTCCTGACCATCGGGGGCAAACACCAGATTAGTATTGAACAGGCGCTCGCCGCCCGCCTCACCAATCGAGCCGCCATGAATATGAATGCCATGGGTCTGCGCCATCTCGCGCAAAAACCCATAAGCCGCCCCGACCGGCTCGGTCGATCCGGGGGCGGGCAAGGTTTCAGCGGCGGCAAATTTGGTCGCCCGGTCGCCGCCGAGGCAGGTCCAGATTTCTGGCAGCGCGATAATATCAGGGCGATCCGCAGTGACCGCCTGCGCGATCAAGCGCCGAGCCTGCGCGATATTCTCGGCCTTATCGGCGCCGGGGGCCATTTGAATCGCCGATATCCGCATCCTGTTCGCTCCTGAGTTTCGCGCCGAGCCCTAAAGCCCGCAAACCTGCGCTGCTCCGATCACGAACGCAAGTGCTGGCTCGCTTGGCCGATTATTGCCGTGGCTGGTCGATTTCGCGCAATTCCCCATTCGCGACACTCTCCATCGCACTTTGCAAAATCCGCAGCACCGCCTCATCGGGCAGGTTGGCCGACAGCACATTCAGCGCCCCGCCCAGCAAGGCCGAGGCAATCGCGATTTGTGAAATATCCTGCTTGACCATGCTCTCGATCAGCCGATCAACGATCACACCGGCTTTCATCACCGCCTCTTGATCGATCGGGTCGTCCATCTGATCTTCCATGCCACTCTCCTCCAGAGACTCTATTTAACGCGCCGTTATTCCGCTGCGCGTATGGCGGGTGCTGCTTCCATCGCTTCGGATTGTGCTTGCCACATGGCGGCATAAACCCCATCAGCGGCGAGCAGCATGGCGTGCGTACCCCGCTCGACGATCTCACCCTGGCGCAGCACCAAGATCTCGTCGGCGTCAATCACCGTCGAGAGCCGATGCGCGATCACCAAGGTGGTACGATCCCGGGCGATTTGCCGCAAGGCCGTGCCAATTTCCTGCTCGGTCGCGGTGTCGAGCGCGCTGGTCGCTTCATCGAGAATCAACAGACGCGGGTTTTTCAAAATGGTGCGGGCAATCGCCACCCGCTGCTTTTCGCCGCCCGATAATTTCAGGCCGCGCTCGCCGACCCGGGTTGCGTAGCCTTCGGGCAGCGAGAGCACGAAATCATGGATCTGCGCGAGCCGCGCTGCGTGTTCGATTTCTGCGACGCTGGCATCCGGGCGGCCATAGCCGATATTATAGCGGATACTATCGTTGAACAGCACCGTATCCTGCGGCACCACGCCAATGGCGGCGCGCAAGCTGACCTGGCCGATATCGCGCACATCCACCCCATCGATCCGCACCGACCCGCCGGTTGCATCATAGAACCGGAATAACAGCCGCGAAATGGTGGATTTGCCTGAGCCGGTCGGCCCGACCAGCGCGATTTTCCGCCCCGGTGCGGCCAGAAAACTCACCCCATGCAATATCTCGCGATTCGGATTATAGCCAAACCGGACGTTATCGAACTGCACCGCCACCGGCTTGCCATGGGCGGCCAAGGATTGCGCGCCAGGCCGATCCGCAATTTCCTCCTCGGTGCGCAGCAGGGTGAACATCTGCTCCATATCGACGAGACCCTGTTTAAGTTCGCGATAAACAAAACCCATCAAATTGAGCGGCTGGTAAAGCTGCAATAAATAGGTGTTGACCAGCACGAACTGCCCGACATTCATCCGCCCGGCCACCACCCCCGCCGCCGCCATCAGCATTAAACTAACGGCACCCGCAGCGATAATCACCGCTTGGCCGAAATTCAGCATGCTCAGCGTCACCTGCGAGCGCACCGCCGCGCGCTCATAGGAGGTCAGGCTTTCATCAAAACGCTTTGTCTCGTGGGTCTCATTGCCAAAATATTTGACCGTCTCGAAATTCAACAGACTATCAATCGCCTTGGTCTGCGCCGCGTTATCGGTCTCGTTCATTTGGCGGCGAAACTTGATCCGCCAGGCGGTGAAGGACAGGGTGAACGCCATATAGGTGGCCACCGTCAGCAAGGTCACCGCCGCATAATGCCAGCCGAATAAATGCCACAGGATGCCAATGGTCAGCACCAGCTCTAAAACCGTCGGCAAAACCTGAAACGTCGCCAGCCGCAGCACGGTTTGAATCCCGGTCGCCCCGCGCAAAATCACCCGCGACAAGCCACCGGTCTGCCGATCCAGATGGAACCGCATCGATAATCGGTGCAAATGCTCAAACGTCTCGCGCGATACCGCCCTGGCCGCGCGCTGCTGCACGGCGGCGAACAAGCCATCGCGCAATTCGCCAAACCCCGAGGACATCACCCGCACCAGCCCATACGCCACCACCAAGGCGGCGGGGATGACCAGCACGCCCGATTTAGCGGATAAATCATTGACCGCGCGGGCGTAAATAAGCGGGATCACCACAATCGCGATTTTCGCGGCAACCAGCGCCACCACCGCGAACACCATGCGCAACCGCAGCGCCCATTCATGGCGGGGCCATAAATAGGGCAGCAACGCCCGTACGGTTTGCCAGTTGCTGCGGGTCCGGGCGATGCCCACTGTCTGCCCGACCATCGCAGCACCGCCCTGT
>JAJZEG010000361.1 GCA_021828605.1 Pseudomonadota bacterium
CTCGATGGCTGGTCGGTCAATCCAACCAGCGGTGTGGTCAATACCGCCTCTCTCACACCGATCCAGGTGCCCCAGGGCAATGTCGCGCCGGTTGCCACCAGCACCGCCAGCCTCGCCGCCGAACTGCCAGCCACGCCCACGCCGGGACAACCGGTTTCCACCCAGATCAGCGTCTATGACAGTCTCGGCACCTTGCAGCAGCTCAATGTGAACTGGACCCAGAATGGCCCGAGCGACTGGACGGTCACGCTTTCCTCGCCCGGCGCCAATCCCTCCACCATCGGCTCCGCCGAGGTCAAATTCGGCTCGACCAGCGGCAACCCGGTTGCTGCGGGCACCATCGGCAGCATCAGCAACGCCACCGGCGCCCTGACCGGTTCGAGCTACAGCAATGGCGGCCCGGCCACGCTCAATCTCAGTGCCAATTTCGGCAGTGGCGCCCAGCCAATCGCCCTTAATCTCGGCACGTTCGGCAGCACCAGCGGCGTCACCCAATATGCCGGAACCAGTTTCAACCTGCTCAACACCACCCAAAATGGCATGCCTCAAGGCAGCTTCAGCAATGTCTCCATCGATAGTCAGGGCAATGTCGCGGTCAATTACAGCAATGGCTTCACCCAAACCGTCGCCCAAATCCCGCTCGCCACTTTTCATGCGCCCGATGCGCTGCAAAATCAGAGCGGGCAGCTCTTCACCGCCAGCCAGGGATCAGGCGGCGCCTCGGTCAATGCGGTGGGGTCGAATGGCAGCGGCGGTATCGATACCGGCTCGGTTGAAAGTTCGAATGTCGATATCGCCACTGAATTCACCAAATTGATCGCGGCCCAAACCGCCTATTCGGCCAACTCAAAAGTGATCACCACGGCTAATGCGTTAGCGCAAACCACCATCAATATGCTGCCATGATCGCGACAAGGAGGTTAGCGCCATGAGTATCGATACCGGCCTCGCGATTGCCAATAGCGGCCTCGCCGCCATGAGCCAGCAATTCGCCCTGATTTCGCAAAATATCGCGAATGCCCAAACACCAAGCTATGCCAGCGAGTCCGCCGCGCTCACCAGCGTTAGTGCAGGCGGTCTCGGTGCGGGCGTCGCCTCGGCGCCCGCCATCTTGAATATCAATCCAGCGATCCAAAGTGCTTTAGTGCAATCCATCGGCTCGTCCGCCTATCAGGGCACCATCGCCAGCGCGATGACCGGCGTCGATCAAGTCATGGGCACGCCCGGCCAGGGCAATGATCTATCCAGCCTGACCGCCGCCATGCAGTCGAGTTTCACCACCCTGCTCAATGATCCGTCCAATCCGGCGCAGCAAAATGCGGTGATCTCGGCAGCGCAAAACCTTACCGGCCAAATCAACGTGATCGCCACCAGTATCGGCGCCGCCCGGCAAACCGCGCAAACCCAAATCACCAGTTCGCTCACCACGCTGAACCAATCGCTCAGCCAGATCGGTGCGCTGAACAAACAAATCCTGGCCCTCAACCAACAGGGTCTCAGTTCAGCCGATTTGCAAAACCAACGCTCCGGTCTGGTGCAAACCGTCGCCCAACTCACCGGTGCCAAATCGATCACCGCCAGCAACGGCACTATCGCGCTCTTCACCGCGCAAGGGTTGCAACTCCCCACCAACGGATTGTCATTCACCACCGCCCCCGCCACCATCGGCGCAAGCGCTGTCTATCCCGGCACCATCCCGCCGATCACCTTGAACGGCCAGGATGTCACCGGTAGCCTCGGCGGCGGCTCGATCGGTGCAGCAATCGCGCTCCGCGATCAAATCCTGCCCGGTCAACAAGCCAGCCTCGATAGTTTTTCCCAAAGCCTGGCCTCACGATTTTCCGCCCAGGGTCTCACCTTGTTCAGCGATCCCACCGGCGCGATTCCCTCCACGAGCGCGATGACCGGCTTCGCCAACGCCATCACCGTCAATCCTGCCGTGATCGCCAATCCGGCCTTGGTGCGCGATGGTACCAACAATATCGCGGGTAGTGCTTCCGGCGCCTCGTCCTTCACCGCCAATCCCCCCGGCGGACCCGCCGGATTTTCCACCCTGATCGATCGGGTGATCAATTTCGCGCTAAGCAGCCAGGCCCAGGCCGGTGTGCCCCAAACCCCCGCCGCGACCAGCGGCTTAGGTCCGTCAGGCACCATCACTTTGTCCTATACCGGCAGTGCCGCGCTCGGTGATCTCGCCACCAGCGTCGTCGCCAACGAGGCCGCGACCAGCTCGACCGCGCAGGCCGCATCCACCCAGGCCGGGCAAACCCAATCGGCCCTGCAAACTCAGGCAACTCAAACCAGCGGCGTCAGCATCGATCAGCAAATGGGCCGTTTGGTCTCATTGCAAAATGCCTATGCGGCTAACGCCAAAGTCGTCGGCATCGCCCAGCAGATGCTGCAAACCATGGAGGCCATGATCCCATGAGCGGAACCATCGGCGCGATGACCGGCGGCGGCGCATTGCAACAATTGATCGCCCAGGCCGCCACCACCAAATCCCGCCTCGATCAACTCACCACCCAGGCATCCAGCGGCTATGACGCCACCACCTATGCTGGCGTGGATGCCGCCAATAGCAGCGCTGGCGCCACTCAATCCGCCCTCGCGCTGGGCAGTCAAATCACCGGCCTGACCAGCACCGTCGCCAACATCACCGCGGCCACCGGTCGGATGGGCGTGCAGCAAACCGCCCTCGCCAGTATCAGCAGCATCGCCTCGGGCGTGCTGACCGCCGTGCAGAGCATCGACCCCACCAATGCGCAAGCCATGGCCGTGGTCGCCAAATCCGCGCAACAGGCGCTGCTGCAGGTCGCGGACATGCTCAACAGCAAAGACGGCAATGTCTATATTTTCGGCGGACAGAACAGCGCGGTCCCGCCGATCGCCAACGCCAACGCGATCACCTCGAGCGCCTTTGCCACGCAAATCGCCACCGCCGTCGCCGGGCTCGCCACCAACGGTGCCAGCGCCACAGCCTCAGCCACCCTCGCCATCGGCCAATCCAATGCCGCAGGCACCACCCCCTTCGCCGCATCGCTCGGCGCCAACCCGGCTCTGCCGCAAGTGGCACTCGGCAACGGCACCACCGCCACAATCGGC
>JAJZEG010000138.1 GCA_021828605.1 Pseudomonadota bacterium
GTCGGCTCGCGCATCAGCAGCGCCGCTGCGGCAAGCAGTACCCCCGGCGCACCAATGATCAAAAACACCGCGCGCCAGGGGGCGATCATCCCGATCAGGGGCAGCGTGAGCGGGTGAACCGCAAATCGTCGCAGCAAAATCCCGCCAATGATCAGCGCCGCCGCACTGCCGACATAAATCCCCGAGGCAAACACGCCGAGCACCCGCCCGCGCTGGGCGGGCGGAAAATAATCGGCGAGCACCGAGGTTGCCCCCGGCAAGATGGTGGCTTCGCCCCAACCAACGCCGATGCGCGCGGCGAGGAACGGCGCAAAACCAGCACTCAGCCCGCACAGGCCGGTCATCACGCTCCACACCAAAATACCCCCCGCGATGATCGGCACCCGGCGACAACGATCGATCGCCCAGGCGATGGGCAGGCCAAAACCGGCATAAAACAAGGCAAAAGCCGTGCCTTGCAGCAAGCCGAGCTGCACATCGCTCAAATGCAGATCATGCTCGATCGGCCCAACCAGCAGGGCGATTACCGTGCGATCCGCGAAGGCCAGCAAATAGCCGAGTGAGAGAATGACGGTGGCAAACCAGGCACCGCGTTGCGTGGCGCCGGGGCGCATCGCGGTCATGCCGCGCGGTTCCTGGTTGGTCTCAATCCATGTCTCGACTAATCCGAAACCCCTGGGCGGCGAAGCGCTCACGGGTGACCGGTGAACTCGGCGCGCCCAACCCGGCTTCGATCATATCGAGCAAATTGCCGAGAAAACTCAGAAAATCGCCATCGGCAATCATGCTCTGGCGCGGGATCACCCCGCGCTGCCAATCTGACAGCGCATGCACCGCGATGCGAATCGCGAACATCATCCTCTGATCGCGCACGATCAATGGCAGGTCCGGACGCAACGCGGCATAGCAGCGCCTGCCCATCAGCAACCCCTCGACATAGCCACTATTGGTGAAATATTGTCCGAAATCGAACGCATCATATTGATAAATGCGTGCATGGAGCTGCACCCAATTCATGCGATCCTCGCGCGACTTCACCGTATCGGCGAGCGGCAGCACCACCGCTTCGGCCAGGCGGCGCATCTGCTCGGCTTCCGGCGCGGCGGCGCAAATATGCATCAACGCGACCCGCCGCGCATCGACCGAAGGCATTCGCCGGTCGATCAGTGCTTCCAGCAATCGCTCGCGATTCGAAAAATGATAATGCAACGCCGAGGCGTTGCGCTGCCCTGCCGCCCGGTTGATTTCGCGGAAACTCACCGCGCCAATTCCGTTCGCGATGAATAACTCTTCTGCACTATTCAGCAGTTTCGTCTTGGTGTCGATCCGCGCCGCCACGCTGCGCTCCATTCAAAAAACCGGTCATTTTTCAATGTCCACTCTGATTTAGCAATCCAACGGATTTCAGAATCGCGACACTAGGGTCAAAATTGACTAATCCCTCGTCATTATTTGCGCATTTTGGTGCAATTGGCTAGCCCTTAGGGGAGCAAGGCTGGCATGTACCGGCATGGCGGAGCAAAAACCCGCTTGGCTTGGGTATGGACCGCGTGGCCGAGATGGTTCACAAGCCCGGTGATGGAGAGCCGGATCGAGCGCCAATGCGCAGCCCAGGGGCTGAAAATGACCCACCCAAGGCGGGTCATTGCGCAGGTATTGTCCGATGTGACCGACCATCCGGATGTTGATGAACTGCATCGATTGGTGCATCAAGTTGATCCGCGCATCTCACTGGCAACGATTTACCGCACGGTGCGTCTGTTTGAGCAGGCCGGACTCTTGGAACGGCGTAATCTGGGTAGCAGGCGCGCGCGGTATGAACCGTCAGGAGAGCGAGATCATTTTCACCTTGTGGATCGAGAGAGTGGTGCTGTGATCGAGTTTGACGAACCCGAAACCGAGGCTTTGATGCGACGCCTCGCCGCGCGTCATGGCTATGAGTTGATTTCGCTGAAAATTGAATTGTTTGGCCGCCGGATCCGACCCGAGCCCGCGAGCGCCAAACCAGCCAGCCGGTCGCGTCATGCATGAGGCCGTAGCGACAGCGATCGTGCCGGTGATCGAGCCGGATGGCTTCAAGGAGTTACGCGCGGGCAATCTCGGCGTGCGGCTGGCGGAAACGGCGGCCGATCTGGATGCGGCGCAACGGCTACGCTACCGCGTGTTTTATCACGAGATGGGGGCCACGCCCGATGCGAGCACCCTGGCCTCGGGCCGGGATTCCGATCATTTTGACGCGATTGCCGATCACTTGCTGGTGATCGATCATGATCTCGAGATCGAGGGCGATCAGTCCAGCGGCGTGGTCGGCACCTATCGGCTGATCCGCCAGGAGGCGGCGGCACGGATCGGGCAGTTTTACTCGGCGGATGAGTATGATCTCTCGGCGCTGGAGCGATTTGCCGGGCGTAAACTGGAATTGGGCCGCTCCTGCGTTGATGCGCGCTATCGCTCGCGCGTGGTGATGCAATTGCTCTGGGGCGGCATCGCGGCCTATGTGTCGCTGCACCGGATTGGTCTGATGTTCGGCTGCGCCAGCCTGCCCGGCACCGATCTCGATGCGCTGGCGGTGTCATTGAGCTATTTGCACCATAATCATCTCGCCCCGCCGGAAATCCGCCCGCGCGCTTTGCCCGCGCGCTATGTCGAGATGCGGCGCTGCGATCCCCAGACCATCAATAACCGCCGGGCGATCAGCGACTTGCCGCCCTTGATCAAGGGCTATCTGCGGCTCGGCGGCTTTGTCGGCGATGGCGCGGTGATCGATTCTCAGTTCAACACCACCGATATCGCGGTGATGGTGCAGACCGACCGGATTACCGAGAAATATTCCAAACATTATTATCGTGATCTGCCGGATCAGCCCTGAGCGCGTATCGCTGATCTGCGTGCGAACCCTTGGCCCGAGGCCGCAGCCGGGCTATGGGCAAGCGCATGGATGACGATGATGACGTGCCGACCGAAAGCCTGCTGCCTTATGACATCTGGGCCAGCGAAGCCCTGCGCGCGGTGGTGCTGTCCGCGCTCGATCACGCGGCCCAGAACGGGCTGCCCGGCGATCATCATTTCTATATCAATTTTCGCACCGATTTCCCCGGCGTG
>JAJZEG010000290.1 GCA_021828605.1 Pseudomonadota bacterium
CTCCCGCCTGCGGCCAGCAACATTCTACGATCTGGTGATCGAGGTCGCCATCGTCCGCCCTGGCCCGATCCAGGGGGATATGGTGCATCCCTATCTGCGCCGCCGCCAGGGTAAGGAGGCGGTGCATTACCCTGCGCGCACCGGTGGCCTGGCCAACGAGCTGGAAGCGATTTTGCACAAAACCCTCGGCGTGCCTTTGTTCCAGGAACAGGCAATGAAAATCGCCATGGTGGCGGCGGAATTCACCGGCGATGAAGCCAACGGCCTGCGCCGCGCCATGGCAACGTTCCGCAATCACGGCACCATTCAGCATTTCCAGGCGATGATGGTGGGGCGCATGGTGGCGCGTGGTTATGAGCGCAGCTTTGCCGAGGCCTGTTTCCGGCAGATCGAGGGGTTTGGCTCTTACGGGTTTCCCGAGAGCCATGCCGCAAGTTTTGCCAAGCTGGTCTATGTCTCCGCCTGGCTCAAATGCCACCACCCGGCGGCGTTCGCGGCGGCGCTGCTCAATGCCCAGCCGATGGGCTTTTATGCCCCGGCACAAATCATCCGCGATGTGCGCGACCACGGGGTCGAGGTGTTGCCAGTGGATATCAACGCCTCTGTCTGGGACTGCACCCTGCAAGGCGGCGCGCTGCGCCTGGGCTTGCGGCTGGTGGCGGGGTTCCAGCAAGGCTGGGCGGAAAAGCTGGCCGGGCAGCATTTTACCCATATCGAGGAGCTGGATCTGCCCAAAGCCGCTTTGGAAGCCTTGGCCGCAGCGGGCGCGCTGACCAGCCTGGCCTCCAGCCGCCGCGCGGCGCTCTGGCAGGTCGCGGTGCGACAGACCAGATCAGCGCTCATCCCGCCTGGCCGCGCACCGCCCGCCGAACTGCCCTTGATGAGCGCGGGCGAGACGGTCGTTGCGGATTATCGCGCCACCGGCCTTTCGTTACACGCCCATCCTTGCGCGCTGTTGCGCGACAAGCTCACCCAAGCCGGGACCATTCCCTGCATACAGTCCCTCCAGGCCCGCGACGGGACAAAGCTCCGCCTGGGCGGGGTGGTCATCGTTCGCCAACGCCCCGGCACGGCCAAAGGCACCGTGTTCATCACCATCGAGGATGAGACCGGCGTCGCCAATCTCATTGTCTGGCCGTCACGGGTGCCAAACCTGCGGCAAAAAATCCTCAGCGCCACGCTGCTCATCGCCGAGGGCCGACTGCAACGCTCTGAGGAAGGTGTCACCCACATCACCGTCGAGCGTCTGGCCGACCGCTCGATTTGGCTCGCCGAACTCGATGGTCCCGATGCCGCCCAGCCCCCGAACCGGCGCCCCGACCATCCGCGCCCCGGTCATCCACGCCCCGGTCATCCGCGCCCCGGCCATCCACGCCAGGAACGGATTATCGGCAAAAGCCGCGATTTCCATTGAGGCCGGCAGCGCCTTGCTCCGCAATCCCATGGCGTTCAGAGGATTATCTTGGATTATTTTTCAGCAAATCACGGATTTCGGTGAGCAACAATTCAGACGCGCTCGGCGGCGGCGGTGCGGCCGGGGTGGCGGGTTTGGCGTAGAGTTTTTGGATCATCCGCACCAGCCAGAAAATCGCGAAAGCGACGATCACGAAATTAATCACCGCATTGATGAATACGCCATAATTCAGCGTAATCGCGCCGGCTTTTTTCGCCGCTGCCAAAGTCGGTTCAATCTTGCCCGATAAAGTGACGAAATGATTGGAAAAATCGACCCCACCGGTCGCGAGCCCGATCAACGGATTGATCAAATCAGCAACCAGTGAATTCACAATTTTGGTGAAAGCTGCGCCAATCACCACCGCGACCGCCAAATCCACCACATTGCCGCGCATCAGAAACGCCTGAAACTCGGCAACCCAGCCGGGCTTTTTCACCGGCAATTTATCGATCATCCCTGTCGCTCCTCGTATCGATTATCCCACTCTTCTGCCTCGATACTCGCATAACCAAGCGCAACGTCAAGCAAAACGGCATAGCGGGTTGTGCTGAGGCGCAATCCAGTGCCGCGCCATATCCTGCACCAGCAAGGTCAATAAATGAGCGGGCTCGTGGCCGTTGAAATCGAGGGTCGCACCCGGCCCGGCCCAGCGAAATCCAGCCTCGGGCGGGTAAAAGCCGGTGGCGAAACAGGCATCCTCAACATCGAATTTGTGATCGCCATAATACAAACCCCGCAGGGCGATGCTCAATCGCCGCCAATCATAAGCGGCGGGGTCGGTCTCGGCGGGCACCCCAAGCGGGGCATCGATATGAACCCGCCGGATCGGCGTTGCGCTGCGAAACACCACCCGGCCCGCACCCACCGTTTCACCCAGCAGCGACCGGCCATCAATAGTAATGCGCACGGTTTCATCGCGACCAATCCGGTAGCCTGCTTCTTGGGCAATCGCCGCGAGACGATGGCGGATCGCAACAAAAACCGGCCCTTGATCGCAAAGCGGGGCACAGCGCTGAACGGACGGATGCGTGGCGAAATCGGCGATCAAGGCGAAGGCGGCCTGCCCCTCAAATTGATGCCGATTGCCCGATTCCAAATAGGTTTCAGCGGCAGCGCCTTGCGCGAAAACAATGCCATGGCGCTCAAGCTCCAGATGATGATAGGTGATCGCCCTGGCCGCAAAATCCTGCCAAATGGTCGCGCCATTGACCAAATATTTCGCCTCGATCAGGACGCCATCAAGCCAGAGCGCATGATCCGGTGAAACAACCAGCCGCCGATGCGGCACCCCAGCACCGAGCCCCGATAGCGCGCCGGGCTCAATCACGATCGGCGCCACGCGCGAGGGTGCCGGATGCTGATTGAGCCTGATCGACCGCTGACCACGCCATTTGATCGGTGCGGCGCGCGGCTCACCTTGATCCATGGTAATCACCCGATCCTCGGGAAGCAGCGCCTCAATCGGGATTTCACCCCTGGCGGTCAGGATGCGGGTGCCCTCGGCAAAGCAGGGTGCGGTGATCACAATGGCGGATTGGGTATTGCCATCGAGCGTGACGGTGGCGTTATTGCTCACCGTCAAATTCGCGGGAGTTCCAGCAAACACCAGGCTTAAACTTCTGGTATAGCTCCCGG
>JAJZEG010000287.1 GCA_021828605.1 Pseudomonadota bacterium
TCTTGTGGTTTTCATCGGCGTTTTACTTGACGACTTCGTTGGTCCAGAGTTTTTTCTGGGCGCGTGCCTGGCGGATCGACAAGGTGGCGAGCGTTTGCGCGGTTAGCGCTTTGGATTGCGCTTGTGCGTAATCACCCTTGGCCTGGGCGGCTTGCGCTGATTTGAACGCGCTCAGCGTTGCCGGCCACTGATCGTTCAAGTGAGCGGCAAGTTTGATCTGGGCGCTGGCCTGGGCAATGGAGTGCGCAGCGGTCGCGCGCGCGTCACTCGCTTTGGCGGTCAGAGGTGTTGTTAGTGCGAGAAGGCATGAGAGCCACACTAAACGTTTCATGGCCGTGCTCCGGGGCCAGAGATTGGCATTCCGTTGCTCATTGAGGTGAGGAAATAAGCGAGGTCGCGATAGGCGGCGCTATCGGGTTTTGCGGGCACCGAATGGACCTTCTTGTTGCAGCCGATGAAGCGGCGTACCAGCGTGCCAGTATTGCCCCATTTCGAGCGGTACATCGGGAACGCGGCGGTAATGCCCAAGGCGGGTGCAAGCACATTGCCGCGCAGATGCTGGCCTGCTTCCTGCACATGGCAACTGGCACAAGAGAAATTCAACTGGCCGCGTCGCGAATAGAAATATTCCTTGCCCGCCTGATAGGCCGCGAGCGCCTTGGGATTATTCGGCACCACGACATTGATCGGTTTGCCATCGGAGGTCGAGGTCATGTAAGCGAGAATATCAGCCATCGGCCCGACGGTCAGTTTCAATTTCTTCAGGCCATTGGCCACGCGGCAGCGATTGACTGCGATGCCGAGCGTGACCACCCTGCCCGATTTCGGATCGAACATCGGGTAATTTTGGGCAATCCCGATCCCGCCATTGGCAAAACAGGCGGCGTAGTCATGACCGTTGGGGAATTTGGTGTTGAACAGGGATTTGCCGGTATCGAGGGCGAATTGATAGGGTGGAAACTCCATGATCTGTTTCCATTGGGCGGACTCGGAAGCGCTGAAATTATAGGGACCGTTGACATAGGCCGCTAACGGCAGATGAGGGAAACGATGCAGGAAATAGCTCTGAAATGCCTGCTGATCAGCCTGCGGGTTGATCGGCATCGCCGCAAGCCCGTATCGGGTGGCGCCGAGCAAAGCGACGAATGCGCCGATCATGACGATGATTGATTTCATCGATGGGTTCTCCCTAACATTTCGAGCAAAGCGTTTATTTTATTACATGATTTTCGAGCCGACACTGGCGGTTTCGCCTTTGTTATCGACCCAGGCGATCGTGATCGGATCGCCGGATTTGCCGCCTTTGAAGGAAAACTTGATGAAGGGGTTTTTCGAGACGGCAGGCCCCCAGAAGCCGGTGAGCACGGTTTTGCCGGCATGGGTGAAGGTGATCACCTCGATATAATGGGGCGGGATGATTTTGCCTGCTTTATCCTTGACGAAACCCGAATCCATCGGGTGTTTGACCAGGGCTTCGAGGGTGGTGACGCCGTTTGAAGTCGTCGCGTGAATCAGAATTTGATGGGTCATCGCTTGGTCCTTACCCGCACCCGCCGAGGGTGACTTTGACTGGCTTTGCTGTGCTGAATAACTTATCACCTGATTTCACGACCGCAACGACCGGGGTGGTTTTCGCCAGCTTCAGGCGGCTGGAAACGCGCGGATCGGTGCCGGGTGGAATCTGATAGGCGGCAGCCATGGTGAAGGGATTATTGAGCGCGAGCAGTGCCACGGCGGTGACGTTGGGCAGGCTGGTATCGACACCCACGGGCACCACCGCGCCATTTTCGGCAATATCGGGCGCGGTCATTTTGACGGTGGCGGCCGCTGTCGGCATCGCGCCATACATCAGATGCAGCGCCTTGGCTTCGGTGGTTTGCGCGAAGGCTTTGGCCGGGTAGAGCGATGCGCTGGGGATGGCGCTGACTTTAGCGGCCTGGGCGGCCTGGGCCGAGCCGGTCAGTATTGCCGGGGTGATCGCAGCGGAAGCGGCGCTGAGTGCGGCCGCTTTCAGCAGCGCGCGGCGGCGTGGCGAATAGTCGGTCATGGGTCGCGAATTTGTCACTATGTCCTCACTCATTTGGTGTACATGAAGTCGATGACGTCGTTGATTTGTTGCGGTGTCAGAATGTGATTTTTGCCGAATGCGGGCATCACGGTTTGCGGGTTGCGTCGTTCTTCATCATAGATGATTGCGTAGAAGGTTTTGCGATCCGGCACCATCGATTTCACATCATGCAAGGCAGGACCAATATTTCCGGCTTCCGTAGCCCCTTGGAAATCATGGCAGGCATCGCAGTTGCCAAGGGTGGTGGTTTCGGCAATTTTCTGGCCCGCCGCAATCTGCGCCGGTGTGGCCGCGATGGCGATCATCGGCAAACTCAGCGATGCCAGCAGCGATAAGCCAATCAGTGATAGGCGCGGCGTCATGGGATTGCTCCTTATTTGCCATTTTTCATGTGATCGACCGGGCCGGTCAAACGCGGCGTTAGATTGGTGTTTGCCGCATTCGAGGTGATCCGCACCGGACCATGCTTCACGCAATGATCCATGCAGGCGACATTATGGGTTACCGGACGCGGATCACGCCAGTTCCAGCCATTGCGATCCGGCATTTTCACCGCAGGCAGGCTATGGGCATCGGCCACGAAATTGCCATGCACGATGCCATTCATATTCAGCAAATAGGCGGTCAGCGCATAGACCTGATCGGGTTTGAGCGTGTGGGGGGCATAAAACGGCATGGCGCGGTTGATGTAATCCCACACCGTATTGGCAAATGGCCAGTAACTGCCGAGGGTTTTGGTTTGCGCCGCGGATTTCAGCGAGCCGACCCCGCCGACGAGTTGCGGATAGGCGTTTTTACCTTCGCCGAACGTGCCGTGGCACATGGCGCAACTGCTCGCGAACAAAGTCGCCCCTTGCGCGACCGTGCCTTGCCCGGCGGGCAAGCCGACGCCATTGGGGAAGGCGGTGATCGACCAGCCCGCAATCATCGGTTGGGTCGGCGCCGTACCGATTTGATAATATCCCGGTGGATGCTTGGGTTTTGCTAAAGGATGTTTGCCGAAATCATTGGCTTCG
>JAJZEG010000235.1 GCA_021828605.1 Pseudomonadota bacterium
GCAGGGCGCCGTAGGGTTCGTTGCGGTGGCAGGCGCCGAATTCGGCCATGCGGATCGGCAGTTCGCGGTAGCTGCGCAGGCCGTGATTGAAGATTTGCACATGGCAGGGGCAGTTCATCGGTTTGACTGCGAGGGTTTTGTCCTCGTCCTCGATGGTGGCGATGAACATATGGCTGCGATAATTGGCCCAGTGGCCGGATTTTTCCCAGAGGGTGCGGTCGACCAGTTGCGGGGTTTTGACTTCCTGATAGGCGAAGCGCTCTTGTTTGCGGCGCATATAGGCTTCGATGGTGCGATACAGGCGCCAGCCTTTTTCGTGCCAGAAGATGCTGCCGACCGCCTCGTCCTGCATGTGAAACAGGTCCATTTGGCGGCCGAGTTTGCGGTGATCGCGGCGTTCGGCTTCGTCGAGCTGGTGGAGATGGGCGTCAAGCTCGGCCTTGTCGCGCCAGGCGGTGCCGTAGATGCGCGAGAGCATTGGGTTGCGGTGATCGCCGCGCCAATAGGCGCCGGCAACCTTGGTGAGTTTGAAGGCGCTGCCGATATCGCCGGTGCTGCGCAGATGCGGACCACGACAGAGATCGAGCCACTCGCCCTGGCGGTAGATTGAGATGGTTTCACTGGCGGGCAGATCGCGGATCAGTTCGGCTTTGAACCGCTCGCCGCGCGCTTCGAAAAAGGCGATGGCGTCGTCGCGCGGCCATTCCTCGCGGGTGAAGGCGGCGTTGGCGGTGATGATGCTGCGCATTTTGGCTTCGATGGCGGGCAGGTCATCGGGGGTGAACGGCTCGTTGCGGAAGAAATCGTAATAAAAGCCGCCTTCGATGGCGGGGCCGATAGTGACCTGGGTGCCGGGATAGAGGGCTTGCACCGCTTCGGCCATGACATGGGCGGCGTCGTGACGGATCATCGGCAGGGATTCGGCGTCCTTGCGGGTGATGAAGCGGATATGGGCGTCGGTGGTGATGGTGGTGGCGATATCGACGAGTTTGCCGTTTTGCTCCATGGCGAGGGCGGCTTTGGCGAGGCCGGGGCCGATGGAGGCGGCGATCGCGGTGCCGGTGATTGCGCCCGGATAGTCGCGGACGGAACCGTCGGGCAGGGTGATCGCAGGCATTTTTCGCTCCTTTAATAGGTTAATATCGGATGGTTATGCCGCTCACGCAGGGCGGCGGCAACCCGGTCGAGGGGCAGGTCGGTCAGGGTGTCGGCGCGCAGCACGCTGGGCCAGGCGCCATCGGGGTAGCGGGGTGCGGTGAGTGCCGGGTCGCTGGCGCGGGCGAACAGGACCAAGGAAGGGATACCCAGCGCGGTGGCGAGGTGCATCGGGCCGGTATCATTGCCGAGTGCGCTGCTGGCGCGCGCGAGAATCGCCGCGAGGCCGAGCAGGCTGGTGCGGCCGGTGAGGTCGAGCGCCATGGGGGCATGAGTGAGAATTTCGGCGGCGAGATTTTGCTCCACGGCGCTGCCGAGGATGACCACCGGATTGGGCAAGGTGGCGGCGAGGCGGCCAAATTGGGCGGCGGGCCAGCGTTTTTCCGGGCGGTGCGGGGCGGCGCCGGGGATTAAAGCGGTGAAATTGGCGGGTAATGGCGGGTGATCAGTGCTGCGCAGCCAGGTGAGGTCGGGGATCGGCAAAGGGAGCGGAATGCCGGCGCCGGCGAGTTGGTCGGCGAGGCGTTCGCGGCTGTGCAGATGGTTGCGCTGAGGGTTGGCGTGGGGGGCGGAGCAGCCCGGCGCGATGCCCGACCAAGGCGGGCGACCGGCGAGGCGGAAATAAAGGCTGGAGCGTTGCGAGGTTTGCAAATCATAGACGCGGTCAAAGCCGCGCAGTTGGGCGCGGAGGCGCCAGAGGCCGGGGAGATTGGGCAGAGCGGGTTTGGGATCGGTGAGGATGTGATCGAACCAGGGCGATGCTTTGAGGAAAGCGGCGAAGGGGGCGGTGGTCAGGAGTGAAATTATGGCGGCGGGGTGAGCGGCGCGGATGGCGGCGAAAGCGGGGAAGCTGAGAATGATATCGCCGAGGGCGCCGTGGCGAATGATCAGGATCCGGGTCATCCGAGCAGTTCGTGATAGGCGGCTAGGTTGCCTGATTGCATGGCGGCGATGGAGTAATGGGTGGCGACGAAATCGCGGGCGCGGGCCCCCATGGTCATGCGGGCGGGGATGTCCATATCGAGCGCGTGATCGATGGCGGCGGCGAGGGCGTCGGCGTTGCCCGGTTCGGTGCGCCAACCGGTTTCGCCCGCGCGGATGGTTTCGCGGGCGGCGCCGTGATCGGCGGCGATGACCAGGCGGCGCATGGATTGGGCTTCGACGATGGTGCGCCCGAAGGCTTCGGGGTCGGTTGAGGTGTTGAGCACGATATCGGCGAGTTTATAGGCGGCGGGCATATCGGTGCAATCACCGATCATGCGGATGCGGGCGGCGACGCCTTGTTGGTTGGCTTGCTGCCAGAGGCTTTGCACATACTCATGGCGGCCTTGGGCGGCGCCGACCAGGAGCAGGAGTGCATCGGTATGGCGGAGTTTGGCCAAAGCGGCGATGGCGACCCCCTGCCCTTTCCAACTGGTGAGGCGGGCGGGGAGCATGAGGGTGGGTGCGCCATCGATCAGGCGCCAATCCTGGGCGAAGCGGATCATCCGCGATTCATGCACCGATTCCGGGTTGAAGCGGGCGGGATCGACGCCGCCGGGGACCACGCGCAGGCGGTCATCAGGGGTAGCGTGGCGTTCGCGGATCAAGGTGGCGATATAGTCGGAGACGGCGAGCACGCGCTGGCCCGAGGCCATGACGCTGTTATAGGCGCGTTTGAGTTTGCCGGTATCGCCATAGGCGCCGTGATAGGTGGTGACGAAGGGGATGCCGCAGGCGGCGGCGGCGGCGCGGGCGGCGAAGGCCGGAGCGCGGGAATGGGCGTGGATCAGCGAGATGCGCTCGGCCTTGATCAGTTTGATCAGGCGGCTGGTATTGGTGCGGCGGGATAGAGGATTGCGGGTATCGAGCGGGAGGGAGAAAAAACGGCCCCCGGCGCGCTCGATTTGCGCGACCAGCCGACCGGGTGCTGCGGCGACCAGGGCACGCGCACCGGTGCGGGCGACGGCTTCGGTGAGTTCGACCACCACCTGCTCGACGCCGCCTGTTTCCAGACGCGGCAGAACCTGTAGTACCGCATAATCGCGCGCGCCAGCCATGATCCTGCCTTTCGGGATCGGCGGTTAGCACAACCGGACAGGAAGGGGAATCGGCATGGCTGTTCAAAGAATGAGGCATGACGGGGTTGAGCTGGCGTTTGAGCTGAGCGCGGGGCGCGATCCGGTTTTGGTGTTTTTGCCGGGGTTCGGCTCGGATATGGCGGGGACCAAGGCGCTGTTTTTGCGCGATCATTGTGCTGCGCGCGGGCAGGCGATGTTGAGGTTCGATTATGCCGGGCATGGGGTGTCGGGCGGGGCGTTCATTGAGGGCTGTATCGGGCGTTGGGCGGGCGATGCGCGCGCGGTGATTGAAGCTGCGGTGCCCGGGCGGTCGGTGCTGTTGGTGGGTTCGTCGATGGGCGGGTGGATTGGTGCGCTGGTGGCGCGGGATTTGGGCGCGCAACTGGCGGGGTTTATCGGGATTGCGGTGGCGCCGGATTTTACCGAGGATTTGATCCGCCCGGCGCTGAACGCGGCGGCGCAAGAGGCGTTGGCGCGCGAGGGGATGATCACGATTCCCAATGCGTATGGGCCGCCGACGCCGATTACCCGATTATTGCTGGAGGATGGGGCGCGGCATTTGGTGTTGCGCGCGGGCCTGGCGATTACGGCGCCGGTGCGGCTGATTCATGGGATGCTGGATGCCGAGGTGCCGTTTCAGACCAGCCTGCGGCTGGCGGAACGAATCACTGGCGGGGATGTGCGGATTACCTTGATTAAGGATGCGGTGCATCGGCTGTCGCGCGATCAGGATTTGGCGCTGTTGACGCAATTATGTGACGCCGCCGCCGGGTAATTACAGTATCGACGCAATAAGTGGGTTAAATTATCAGCAATTTGTGTAATTTTTCCGTCAAGCGGGCCTTGCGCCGGGTTGTGTCGTTGGTTACACGGGTTTTGCAAAGATCGTGACTGGTTTGTAAATTATTTACGAATTAGATAACGGTTGCGCGGCGCTAGAGCATTTTCCGTTCGCATCGGCTCACGGATAATGCTCTATATCGTTGTATGGGCGAGCAACTTTACCCGATCAGATGAGTCCATCTGATCGGATGTTGCTCTAGGATCGTTGTCTTGGCGAGCAACTTTACCCGATCAGATGAGTCCATCTGATCGGATGTTGCTCTAGGATCGTTGTCTTGGCGAGCAACTTTACCCGATCAGATGAGTTCATCTGATCGGATGTTGCTCTAGGATCGTTGTCTTGGCGAGCAACTTTACCCGATCAGATGAGTTCATCTGATCGGATGTTGCTCTAGGCTATATCATTTCGATTAAAATGGGCGCGGGATCGTTCTGCGTCATCTCTGGGGAGAGACATCATGGTTCGTGGATCAACAAAAACCGGTTTGGCGGCATCGCTGGGCCTAGGGCTGGCGGTGGCGGCGGCTTCGGTGACCGGCGTGGCGCACGCGGCGACGGCGCCGGCGCAGATCAAGATTGGCACGCTCTATGCGAGCAGCGGGGCGTTCGCGGTCGCGTCGCAAGGGCAATATAAGGGTCTGCAATTCTGGGCGGCGGCGGTTAATAAAAGCGGCGGGTTGTTTGTCAAAGCGTTCAATAAGAAAATCCCGGTGAAGATTGTCGCCTATGATGATCAAAGCTCCACCGCGACCGCGACGACTTTGTATAATCAGTTGATCACCCAGGATAAGGTGAATTTGCTGGTCGCTGATTTCGGCTCGGTTTTGACCTCGGTGGCGGTGCCGATTGCGGCGGAACATCACATGCTGCTGATTGATCCGACCGGCTCGGGGGCGAATTTTTTCACCAAAAAGACGCCTTATCTGGCTGATGTGTCGATCCCGTCTTCGACGGTCTGGCCGTTACCGCTCGGGCATTATTTGCTCAAGCAGAAGATTAAGCGGGTGGCGGTGGTTTATGGCTCGAATGATTTCGATGCCTCGCAAGCCACCACCTTGAAGACCATTTTGGCTAAAGGCGGGGTGAAGCCGGTTTATTTCCATGCGGTGCCGACCACCGAATCCAACTATACCGTATTGCTGCACACGATTGCTGCACGGCGTCCGGATGCGGTGATTGAGATGGGCTATCCGCCGAATGATATCGCGTTCCTGCGGGCGCTGAAATCAAGCGGGCTGCATTTCAAGATGACCTTTACGATTTTCCCGGGTCAGTTGCTTGATTTGATCAGCAAGACGGTTGGCGCCAAAGGGCTGGCCTATACTTATACTTATCCGACGCCGCCTTTGGTGAAGTTCAAGACGGTGACGGATGGGATGAATACCGCGCAATTCGTGCAGGCTTTCACCGCTGCTGACAAATCCGCGCCGAATTTCCTCGATGCGGCGGGGTATAATACCGGCATTATTATGCAAAAAATGGTCGGCACCGCGCCGAAATTTACCCAAATGGCGTTTGATCAGGCGCTGTTGGGCATGTCGGGCAAGACCAAGACGGTGCTGGGCAAGTTCGTGATGACCGATCATGGCGCGCAGCTCGGCGAGTTGTTGCCGGTGGCGCAGTTGGTGCCGTCAGGGGCGAGCAACAAGATTGTGGTGCTGTATCCGGCAGCCAAAGCGACCGGTAAAGCGGTTTATCCGGCGCCGAAGTAAGTTTGCGATGAGACCGGGTCCGGCTTTCGCGGTTGGACCCGGTTTTCAGTTCACTTGACCCGATGAGATCTGAGGCAACCAGGGCGTGATGGATGTTTGAGTTAATCGAATACGCCCTTGTTGGCGGAATATTATACGGGATTTTTTTTAGTTTGATCGGTATTGGCCTGAACCTGGTGTTCGGGGTGATGCGGATCATTAATTTGGCGCATGGGCAGTTCGTTATGCTCGGTGGGTTTGGCGCGTTCGTGCTGGTGCGCTACGCGCATCTGAACCCGCTGGCCGGGATTCCGCTGGCGATTATCGGCGCGATGGTAATTGGTTGGCCGCTTTATTATGCGGTGGTGCCACGGTTACAGGCGAGCCGTGATCCGGAAATGTTGTCGTTTATTTTGTTTTTCGGAATTGCCCAGATGATCGAGGCGATTACTGGTTTGGCGTTTGGCGCTAATCAGCGTTCCCTGCCCGGTTCGGCTTTGGGATCGGGCAATATTGCGGTGATCGGGCAGAGTTTTCCCGATAGCTGGTGGGTGGCGGATTTGGTCAGCCTGCTCGCGATTGGCGGGCTCTATTTATATTTTTCGCGCACCAAGCTCGGTTATGCGACGCGGGCGATTATGGCTAATCGCGAAGAGGCGCGCGCGACCGGGATTGATGTGGACCGGGTTTCGGTGATTGCCTTTGTGATGGGGCTGGCTTTGGCCGGGATTGCCGGGGTGTTTGTGCCTTATATGCTGGGCTCGGTATCGCCCGATATTGGCGCGACGCTGACCACCACCTCGTTTGCGATTGTGATTATCGGCTCGCTCGGCAATCCGCTGGGCACGGTGATTGGCGGGTTGGTGTTCGGGTTGGGGACGATGCTGATGCAGACATTTTATGCGTCATGGTCGAATCTGGTGCCCTATGCGCTGTTGATGGTGATTGTGCTGATCCGCCCGTCCGGGTTGTTCGGCAAAGCAGCGCGGGTGGCCTGAGATGAGGGGGATGCGGCGGTTTGGGCCGGGTGCGGGCTTATTGGTGGGGCTGCTGGCGGCTTCGGTGATTTTGCCGCACATGATTGGTAATCAGTCACTATTATTTACCCTGGTGACCTATATGGTGCTCGCCCAGGGGCTGAACCTGCTTTACGGCTTCACCGGTTACTTGCCGTTTGGCTATGTCGGGTTTTTTGGCTGCGGGGGCTACGCGACGTCGCTTTTGGTGCTGCATACCCATTTGCCGGTGCTGGCCTGTGTGCTGGGCGGCGGGCTGGGGGCGGTGGCGATGGCGGTGTTGCTGGCGCCGTTACTTCGACTATCGGGCGCGTATTTTTCGATTGCCAATTTGGCGGCGTCGCAGATTTTATATTTCGTGGTGGCGAACCCGCATTTGCGCCATGTGACGGGCGGGCCTTACGGGCTGAAAATCGAGCGGGTTTATGATCCGGCAGCGAGCTACGCGACGATGGTGGCGGTGCTGCTGTTTGCGACGGCGGTGGCGGTGTATTTTCGCACCTCAAAATTTGGCCTGTCGCTGCGCGCGATGACGCAGGATGCGGTGAGCGCCTCGATGGCCGGGCTGAATGTGGTGCAGGCGCGGGTGATTGTGTGGCTGATTTCGGCGTTGGTGGCCGGGCTCGCGGGCGGGGCCTATGCGTGGAATCTGTCGGTGTTTTATCCCGATGCGCTGTTCACCTTGCAGATTTCGGTGTTTGCGATTGTGTTCGCTTTGTTTGGCGGGGTGGGCACGGTGCTCGGGCCGCTGCTGGGGGCGGCAATTCTGTATAGTTTTTATGCGGTGATTGGCATTTCCACGCCGCAATATTTCGAGTTGATTTACGGGTTATTGATTGTGCTGCTGGTGTTGTTTTTGCCCAATGGGGTGATGTCGCTGCTGACGCGCTGGAGGAAAAATGGCGGCTGAACCATTATTGCGACTGGACGGGGTGGGCAAGAAATTCGGGCTGCTCACCGTGCTCAATGAGGTGAGTTTTGATGTGCGGCCTGGGGAGATTGTTGGGCTGGTCGGGCCGAATGGCTCGGGCAAGACCACGACCATTAATGTGATTTCCGGGGTGCATCGGGCCGATGCGGGCCAAATTCTGTTCGAGGGCCAGCCGGTGCAGGCTTTGCCGATTTTTCGGCTGGCGCGGCTGGGGATCAATCGCAGTTTTCAGGTGCCCAAGACCTTTCATGATTTGACGGTGCGCGAAAATATCGAGGTAGCGGCGGCGATTGGCCGGGCGCGCGGCGTTGATCCGGCGGCGATATTGGACGAGATCGGATTGTCCGAGCAGGCGGGGATTTTGGCGGGGTCGCTCACGGTTAATCAGCAAAAGATGCTGGATTTGGGGCGGGCTTTGGCGACCGGGCCGAAATTATTGCTGGTGGATGAAATTGGTGCGGGGCTGAACCCGTCCGAGTTGGGCACGATTGCGCAATTATTGACCGGGCTGGCGGCGCGCGGGATTGCGCTGATTGTGGTCGAGCATTTGCTGGATTTTCTGGGCAAAATTACCGAGCGGGTGATTGTGCTGGGGGCGGGCAAGATGCTGTTTGAAGGTTCCTTACATAATGCCTCGCGCGATCCCGATGTGGTCGCTGCTTTTATCGGAGGCTGATGATGAGCCTGTTATCGCTGCGCAATGTGACGTCGGGTTATGGGCGGATGCAGATTTTATGGGGCATCGATTTGGATGTGGCCCCGGGCGAGACGGTGTTGTTGCTGGGCGCCAATAGTGCCGGCAAGACCACCTTGTTGCGCAGTATTATTGGTATTTTGCCCTGTTGGGATGGCGCGATTACTTTTGATGGCGCGGCGATTGCCCGTGAAAAGCCGGATCAGCGGATCAGGCGGGGCATTGCCTTCATGTCGGAATTGGGGGTGTTTCCCTCCTTATCGATTGAGGAGAATATCCGGCTCGGCGGGTATTTTTTGAGCGGGGCGGAAGTGAAGCGGCGGAGCGAACGGCTGTTTGAGCTGTTTCCGGCACTGGCAGCGAAGAAGCGGGATGCGGCGGGCACCTTGTCGGGCGGCCAGCGCAAAATGCTGGGAATTGCCAAGGTGCTGATTTCCGAGCCGAAATTGCTGCTGATGGATGAGCCATCCTCGGGGTTGGCGCCGGTGTTTGTCAAGCAGGTGATCGAGGTGTTGAAATCGACCATTGGAGCGGGCACGGCTTTGTTGATTGCCGAGCAGAATGTTGCGTTTTTGGCGCTCGCGGATCGGGGTTATTTGATTGATCACGGGCAGGTGAAATTATCCGGCACCCGCGCGACGCTGGAAGCGGATGATGCGGTGCGCGCGGCGTATTTTGGTTTGTAAGCGCGGGGTTGGGTTGGCGGCCGCGCGAGGATAAAGAGTCTTTGCGGGGTTGGGTTGGCTGCCGCGCTGAACGTATACGCGCACAAACAAAAAACCCCGGATCAGATGATCCGGGGCTTTGTTTGGAAGCTCCTCGCTCGTTAGATGAACGAGCTGCCCGAGAACACCGAGGTTTGGGTGAGGGAGAGGCCTTGCAGAGTGATTTGCGTGCCGTCCGACAGGCTGACCAACACGCCAGGCGTGCCGCCGACATTCGAGCCCGTGATCGAGGTGATGTTGGTGCCATCGATCGCGAACAATTTGTCGGTTTTCAGATTGAAGTTGGTGATCACATCATTGCCGCCGGTGGCGGTTGGTGTGCCGAAGAAGTAAACGTTGACAGCGCCGCTGACGGTTGAACCGGTCATGGTGGCCACGCCGGAATTACCGAAGAAGAACTGATCGCCCGAGCCTGCGGTGGAGATGACATCCGCGCCGACGCCCGCTTGGAACAGGTTGGTGCCGGTGGCGGAGCTGGCGAGCAAGGTTTCGTTGCCAACGCTGGCGAACAGGTAGTTTTTGCCCGTGACCGCGCTTGAAGCAGCGCCACCAGTTGAGCTGAACCCGGCTTCCAACAAGTCGTTATTGCCGCCGCCGACCAGAACCGCACCGCCGGTGCCACCGACGAGCACGTTATTGCCAGCCGTGCCGCCGGTGAAGGTGCCGCCACCCACGCCGCCGAACACCGTAATTGTGCCTGAACCGCCCGCAACCGTTGCGGCTGCCGAGCTTTCATTCACGAAGCTCATGGTGCCCGCATAGCCCTTGACCACCGAGGCGAAGACCGAGGCGCTGCCAGTTGCGGCGACCGTTGCATTGCCCTGATAGGGTTTGACGCGTGCTTGACCCGCAGTGATTACGGCGGATTGCGATCCTTGCAGATTCACCGTGTCGTTACCGCCGCCCGCCAGGACTGAGCCGGTGCCGTTGCCGGTGAACAAATCGACATTGCTGTTTGCGCCGAGCACAAAGGTTTGGTTAGCGTTGTTAGACGCGGTTACCGTTTCGGCCCCGGTCGCCTGGACAACCACGGTGTTATAGGCGCTGCCGACGGTGTAGGCGCTCGTCGCGTTGCCCGCCGGGGCGGTGCCGAAATAATTGTCGCTAATGACAAACAAGCCGCTCGTCCCGGTCCCTGATAGGGACAAAGACTGGCCCGTCGCTTGGTCAATGTTGGTGAATGCAGCACTGCCGTTCTCGACCTGCAGGCTAATTGCTGAAAGGGCGGTCTGTAAACCAGCTAATACCGTGCCGGTGACGCCGGTGAGCGGCGTTGAGACCAGGCCATTAAGAGCGCCATTATTCATGCCGCCGATGACTGTTACCGAAGAACTCATTAGGGGAACCTCCAAAAACCTTAATTTATGGTTTCCGTTTAGCGGGTAAGGTAAGGGGAGGCAAGAGAAAATTGGGGGAGAAACGTTAATTTTCGTGAGTTCAACTAAAAGTGGTAAAAATTCCGACAGTCACCGGTTGAGTGGCGGAAAACTGCGGTAAAGTGCGTCTCATATTTCAAGAATTTGTTCATTTATTTATTTTTGTCTCTGATTTTAGTATTATATTTCATTTGTAAGTCACTTGTTTGGGCGCAAAAGCGATTCTCTGGTGGCTCGGCGGTTAACATTACAGACCACTACCGACAATAAAGTTAAGTTATGTCTCTAGAGCGCGATGACATAAGGATAACCCGCAAGCGGGTTATCCTTATGTCTGAATCGCCCTCTAAACATATTGCAGAGGCGGATTCAGACATTTAATGGGATCACAAGGTGATTTCATTAAATGTCATCCGGCTCTGAGCGGACGTCCGAGGAGGCAATGGTATTTCAATGATCAAAGTTAAGGATGATTTTACCAATATGGGTGCTCGATTCGAGCTGGCGATGCGCCTCGGCGGCGGCGGCGGCGGGCAGCACCGCATGCACCACCGGTCTGACCTGACCTTGCTCCAGCCAGGGCCAAGCAAGGCGGTGCAACGCTTGGGCAATGGCACCTTTTTCGGCGGTGCTGCGCGGGCGCATGGTTGAGCCGGTGATGGTGAGGCGCTTGAGCATGACCGGCAGCAAGTCGAAACGCTCGGCGATGTTACCCTGCATGAAGGCGATTTGCACCAACCGGCCATCGCGCTTGAGCAGGGCCAGATTGCGGGCGGTGTAGGGCGCGCCGACCATATCGAGCACGATATCGACCCCGGCTTGGTCGGTCAGGCGTTGCGCGGCGTCGAGGAAATCGCCGTCGCGATAGTTAATCGCGCCTGCTGCCCCGAGCGATAGGCAGGCGGCGCATTTTTCGGCGGAGCCCGCAGTGACATAGATTTTGGCCCCGAAAGCGGCGCCGAGCTGGATCGCGGTGACGCCGATGCCCGAGCTGCCGCCATGCACCAGGACCGATTCGCCGGGTGCTAACCGCCCCAGATCAAACAGATTGGCCCAGACGGTGAAGAAGGTTTCCGGTAGCGAGGCGGCTTCGATCAGGCTGAGGCCGCGTGGCACCGGCAGGCATTGGGCGGCGGGCACGGCGACATAATCCGCATAGGCGCCGCCATTGCAGAGGGCGGTGACCGGATCGCCCAGCGACCAGCCGGTGACAGTGCGGCCCAGCGCCACGACATGACCCGCCGCTTCGAGGCCGAGAATTGGGCTGGCACCGGGCGGTGGCGGGTAGGCGCCTTTGCGTTGTTGGATGTCGGGCCGGTTCACCCCGGCGGCGGCGACCGCGATCAGGAGTTCATCATCGCGCAGGATCGGCAGGTCGGCCTCACCGAGGGTCAGCACGTCAGGACCGCCGGGTGCGGCCATGGTGACCACGCGCATACGGGCGGGAAGGCTGGATGGGGTGGGTGAGTTGGGCATTTTTTGCTCCTCGGGGTTGGCAGCGGTGATATAGGGTGCGAGACCGAGCAACACCATGGCGATGATTCTCTCCCGTCGATCCTTCACCCGCAACGCACCTTTATTTGGCGCGTTGGGCCTCAGTGCGTTGGGCGGGGATGATGCCCGTGCGGCGACGGAACACGCACCGGCGCTGCCCGCGTCGATGGGGGTGATATTGCCGATGACCGGGCGGTTGGGCTTGGCGGGCGATGAGATTTGGCGGGGCGTGGCGCTGGCTTATGCGGCTTTACCGCAGGAGCAGCGCCCAGGATTATTGCGGGTGCCCGCCGAATCGACGCGGGCGGTGCAGCGCGCGGTGGGGGTTTTGCGCGCTAAAGGGGCGGCGATGATTTTGGGCACCGGATCGTCGACGTTATCGTTCGCGGCGACCGAATCGGCGGAGTTGGCAAATATCGCCTATTTGGAGCTGGATGCCTCGGCTGATGGCATTACCAAGCGCGGTTTTCGCAGCCTGCATCGATTTGGCACCACCAGCGCCGATGCGGCGGCCAAGGTGGCGGCGGCGGTGAGCCAGGTGATTACGCCGGGGTGGCATCAGACGCCGCAACAGGTACGGATTGGCGTGATGTTTGATATTGGCGCGACCGATGGCGCGTTTGCCGCAGCGATGCTGCGCGCCCTGGCGGCTGCGCATATGACGCCGGTGCTCACCATTGCGACCGCGACCGGGCGCGCCGACCTCGATCAGCCGGTGCGCCGGATGCGGCGGGCGAAGCTTGATCTGGTGATCCATGCAGCACAACCCGATGGGGCGGCGTTGTTTTATCAAGCGATGGCACGGGCAAATTGGCGGCCTCGGATGGTGGTGGGCACCGGCGCTGGTTATGCGCTGGATACGCTGACGGCGCTGATTGGTGCCGGGTTTGATCGGACCATGGTGGTGGCGAGCCCGGCCTATGGCGCGGCGGCGGCGGCGATTGAGCGCGCTTATTATCGGCGCTACGCGATGATGCCGCGCGGAGCGGCGAGCT
>JAJZEG010000101.1 GCA_021828605.1 Pseudomonadota bacterium
CGGCATTAATGGCGAGGATGCGAAGCGCGAGGATCAGCGGATGGCGAGCGATGTGCTCGCTTTGCATCCGCAACTGATCATCTGGCAGGTTGGCGCCAATGCTGCGGCGCGCGGGGAGAATGTTCCAGAGTTCGCGCATCTGGTGCGGATCGGGCTGCGGCGGCTGCGCGGGTCGGGGGCGGATATTATTTTGATGGATAATCAGCGTTCGGATATTTTGCGGGCACAGCCAGCGAATAAGCGGATCAATGGCGCGCTGGCGGCCCTCGCGCGGGAATTTCATGTTAGTTTGTTTTCGCGCGATGCGTTGATGCGTCATTGGCCGCAGCCGCATCGGTTTCTGGCGCCGGATCATTTGCATTTGAATGATCGCGGCTATCGCTGCACGGCGCAGGCGCTGGCGGGCGCGATCAAGGCGGGGGTGAGGAGGTGAGGTAAGCCTCGCGTTAATAGCCATAAGGCCGACCAAACCAGTAGGGTGTTTTTTTGGTCCAGATCGAATGCGGATAGTCGCGGTGCAGAATGTGAAAGGCCGCGCGCGAATAAGGGCCATGGGTGTCCGATAAGGGGCAGGCAAAGCGCGTTACCCGGACGGCGTCATGCAGGGCTTCGGGTAGTTTAGCGTCAAGCCCGAGCCAGCGGCTGAGGAAGGTACTGTGTTTTGACCAATTCAGCACGCGGTTGGTTAGTAATTGCGGTGAGGCGGGGAGGACTGAAAGATCGCTGAGTTGGCGGGATTGCAGATTTTTGAAGAGGGGGAATTTTTTCAAAAAACTGCGCATGGAGATTTGCGGGCCATAATCATCGAAGTCGATCGTAACCACGGGTCCCAGAGGGTTACCGGTTTGGCCGGAAAATTCCGAGTAGTCGTCATGGGCGTGCGATGCCGCGGATCGTGGTTTCACCGCGCCATCGATGAATTTCTGGACAACCCGGAATCTCATGCCGCTTGGGTCTGGCACACACCACCAGTTGCCTGAATTGGGATTGCCCGACGCGATGCGATCAAGTCGGATGGGGAAATGGTCGTTTGGAATGTTAGTGTCGAGTCGGTTGTAATTAGAATAAAGCCCCTCCCGAAAGGCGACCATGGGTACGAACGGGCTGAAACCGGGGTTTTTGAGAACCATCAAGGTTGTCAGGTGCCATTTCTGCGTGCTGGTCCAGGCCGCTTCGATCTGGCTGATGTCGGGGGCCAAGGAGGGGGCGACTTGGCGAAGTCGCGGTAATAATTTGAAGACTTGGCGCCGATGGCCTAAAATATAGAGCCGGGTCCAGCCGGGTATGAACAGGATTTTTTGATATTGGGGTGAAAGATTGGGAATTGCGCTCAACCGGATCAGGTGATCGGCGGTCAGGATATTCAGGCCGAAAAATAAGTTATCACTGACCAGTTCGCTGTAGTTTAGCATTTTGGTCTTGGTTTTCGGGATCAGTCCGCCGTCAAGTTTGATCACATGTGACCAATGGTGCGATAAAATCATGCGTAATCGACGGTCGACCGCGTTATGAGTATAAATCGAATCCAATCCTAAGGGGACAACGATTAGACCATGATGCTGTCGCCAGATTGCCGTCATTTCCGAAGCCCAATCTTGGGCGGCAGCGAGATTGAAATGGCGTTTATCGAGGAAATACCGAACGCCGCCGGTGGCGAGGTAGCGGATTAGCCTCGGTTGCGGATCGGCTTTGACGAGGTTGAGGGCTTTCGCGGTCTCGCCGCAGGTCAGATAGAGACGACCGGTCTGCTGCTTGAGATAGAGTGTTAGTTTTTCTTTGGCGATTTTCATTTTGCCGGTGTTAGGGTAGGCTGATAGGCGGGCGATGGCGTCTTTGAGATTTTGGATGTCATAACAATTTTCGGTGCGAACAGCTAACGCATAGGCCCAGAGCGGATTGTTGGTGGCGAGCCATTTATTTCGCGCATAGGCAATCAGCGGGTAATAGATTTTCTCGCGCATCGGCGACATGCGTGTGCCCAGCCGACCCTCATTTTTAAACTTATAATATCTCCAGCGTATGGGTAGAAAATTCTGCCAGTTTTTGTCCTGGATGAAGGGTTTGGGCGGGGTCAGCACGCGCAAATAATCCAGGATCGGATCATGTTTTACCATCGTATTGATGACCGTGCGAACATTTTTCACCTGTCCGCAATTGAGCGGGGCAGGATTATTATTCGTATATTCGCTGTGGCGTCCCCAACCGAGGGCGAATTCATAAATCCATGCGGCATCACCGAGCGCCTCGTGGCGGGCATGGGCGATATCTTTGCTGGCCCGGATGTTTTTTTCAGGCTCGGCGAGCAATGTATTTATTTCAGCCAGACGGGCGGCGACGCTTTGCGGGGCCCCGGTGAGGTTGGCGAGGATGCCGATCAGATGTTCGGCCCGGTGGCGTTCGGCGCTGGGCGTCTTTGGATTATTGATGATGGCGCCGAGGATGGTAATGAAGCGGCCCCAATGGTCGGCTGCGTAATCGGCTTTGAGTTGATGAATCTGTTTGGTGGCAACTGACCCGGTCACGGTCCAGCCGAATTTGATCGGGGTGAATTTGGTTGGCGCGCCGGCCAGTTTCCGGGTTTCGCGTTCGGCGGCGCGGGAGACGGCTTTGGTATCGTACCAATGAGTGAGCGTCAGTGATTTGGATGGTTTCAGGTTGAAAAATACCGGATAGGTCGAAACCGGAAATGACCAGAAAACGTGATCTGAGATCAGCCCCGGAACGCCATTGCCGGTCCACCATTCCGCATCATACCCTTCAAAGGGGCAGGCTTTGATTCCGGGTAGAAGTTGGGCGGCGTGTGCCGGGGTTGGGTGAAGGAGTGCGGCGAGGGTAATTGCGAGGGAGGCGAGGCAGGTACGCGCGCTTTTGGTGGCGCTAGCGAAGGAAAATTTTGCTGACTTGATCATGACATTGGGATGGTTGGACCTTGGAAAATAACAGGGAGTTTGGCTTAAGCGAGGGATGGAGTCAAACGATGTTTTGGCTGAGGCTCGGCGCTGAGCGCGCAGGATGTGCAGGCATTATTATTTTGATATCGTAACGAAGTAGGCGTGAAAGTATGTGG
>JAJZEG010000399.1 GCA_021828605.1 Pseudomonadota bacterium
GCCGGGGCCGAATTGCGTTACGTGCGTCACGACTTCGTGGTCAAGATTTTTTACAGATATGCGTCTTGAAACGAAACAACCTATTGAAATACTATAATAATATGAGTTGGCACAATTTTTGCTTATTTCGCAGTCCCCCCACAATCAAATGACAGGATGAGATGATGAGAAAAAAATTGCTGCTTGGTACTGTTGCTGTGTTCACGATGATTGCCGCCCAAGGCGTCGCCCAGGCCGGGTCATTTAATTTTAGTTTTTCGGGCGATTTATTCGGCACCAGCACGGTTCAGACTGTTATGGGAACGTTGACGACTAATTCAGCCACATCGAGCACGGGCGGTCAAACGATTACCGGTATTAGCGGAACGGATAACGGTGCAGCCATCACCGGGCTTAGCTCGTATTTGGGCGCCGATAATTTGTTATTTTATCCGGGATCAAACGGTTACGTCGACATTAACGGTTTCAGTTTTACGACGGCAAATTTGAGTGCCAATATTTTCACCGGCCTTACCTCAAATTACGAATATGAGGACAATGCCGGTGGGTTTGCGAACGCGGGAACGTTCACCGTCACACCGGTCACCGTCACACCGGTTCCGGAGCCAGGATCCCTTGCATTGCTCGGCACTGGCCTGTTCGGTTTGGGCGTTGTGCTCCGCAAACGCCGGAAAGTCGCCGCTAAAACTATCTGCTAGTATTGGCCCGAATATGAGCAGCGTGTTTCTCACCCTATGAGAAGCACTCTGTTCGACTTCTGGTACCCCCCGACTTCTGATCGCCATTGCCTTTCTGGCTTTGCGGATCAATGCCACCCGCCCTTCCGGGCGTTTTTCGCGGTCATCTGCGAAAAACGCCTTTTTTTGTCGCGGAGCAGAGGCTTGGTCGAAACCTCTAAAGGGTTTCTCACGACGTCGTGGTCAGGATTTTTTACAGATACGCGTCTTGAAACGAAACAACCTATTGAAATACTATAATAATATGAGTTGGCACAATTTTTGCTTATTTCGCAGTCCCCCCACAATCAAATGACAGGATGCGATGATGAGAAAAAAATTGCTGCTTGGTACTGTTGCTGTGTTCACCATGATTGCCGCCCAAGGCGTTGCCCAGGCCGGGTCGTTTAATTTTAGTTTTTCGGGTGATATATTCGGCACCAGCACGGTTCAGACTGTTATGGGAACGTTGACAACCAATTCGGCCACATCGAGCACGGGCGGTCAAACGATTACCGGTATTAGCGGCACGGATAACGGTGCAGCCATTACCGGGCTCAGCTCGTATCTGGGCGCCGATAATTTGTTATTTTATTCGGGATCAAACGGCTATGTTGACCATAACGGTCTCGGGTTTAACACGGCCAATCTGAGTGCCAATATTTTTACCGATTTTGGTTCAGATTATCTTTATGAGGACAATACCGGCACGCTGGTGAACGCGGGGACATTTACCGTCACACCGGTTCCAGAGCCTGGATCCCTCGTGTTGCTCGGCACCGGCCTGTTTGGTTTGGGCCTTGTGCTGCGCAAACGCCGGAAAGTCGCCAACGTCGTAACCAAAATTTGATCTGATCGGGCTGCCCGGGCGGATCAGGGCTTACGGGCGTTTTTCGCGGTAACCTGCGAAAAACGCCCTTTTTTTTAGGTTCAGGGTTTCGGCTGGAAGCCTTTGGCCCCGAGCTGCCACAGCAAGAACGTGTATTCATCAGCGCGCGCGCGAATGAACTGATCTTTGGTCGAGCCGATACCATGACCCGATTGATAACTCACCCGCAACAGATCGGGCCGCCCAGAAATACTCGCCGCTTGCAACCGGGCGATGAATTTAGTGACTTCCCACGGTGCGACGCGCGGATCATTGGCGCCGGTCACGCCCATCACCGCTGGATATTTTACCCCGTTGCGAATATGCGCCATCGCGTCCATCGCATAAATCCAATGAAAATCTGGTTTTTTCAGGACATTCCCGAACTCGATTTCGTTGGGTGGGCCGTTCGGGGTGAACTGCATGCGCAAGGCGTTGGTATCGCCGTGACTGTCGATGGCCGCGGCGAACAGGTCAGGGCGCCACGCGACCGCCCCGCCGATGGTGATACCGCCCGCGCTGCCGCCTTCGCCGGCCAGATGGGCGGGCGAGGTGTAATGATGGTCGACCAAATATTGTCCCGCCGCGATAAAGTCGAACACGGTGTTGATTTTGGTCGATTTCATCCCGGCTTTGTGCCAGGCATCGCCATACCAGCCGCCGCCACGCACATGGGCGATCGCGATGATCCCGCCGCGTTCGAGCCATGGCAGCGAAGTCGGGTCGAAATAGGGGGTGATGGTGATCCCATAGCTGCCATAGCCGATGAGCAAAGTCGGGTTTTTGCCATCAAGCTTGGTGCCTTTTTTCATAATGATCGAAACCGGGATCATCGTCCCGTCCCAGGAGACCGCTTTTACTTCCTTTGATTCAATATTCGCAAAGCTGACCTTGGGTGGTTTTTGCAAATTGGTGTTAATCACCGCGCCGGCTTTGGGCGAAAATTTGTACCATCCCGTGGGCGTGGTCCAGCCAGCCAAGCGGAACCAGATGCCTGAACCGTTAGGATCCGCGACGATTTGACCAAGGCCGCCTTGGAACGGCATTTTCAGGTTGGCGGTTGACCCGGTGTTATAAGCCACGCGCTCAATCCGGCCCATACCATCGCGCATCGCACCCACATAAAGCGCGTGGCTGCCCGCCGCGAGACTGGTAATGACGCGCTGGCTCGGCGCGACAATGGTTTTGGGCGCAGCCTGCGCCGCCAGATTATAGGAAACAACGCGGTAGCGCGGGGCGTGGTTCGAGGTGATCACGTCAAGCTGATTGCCGTGAACGGCAAGGCCGGAAATATTGGCGTCCCGCCCCGCGACCTTGTGCCAAACCGGCTTACCGGCTTCGAGAGCGCTTAGCTTGGTGGCATAGACATCATCGATCGATTGCAATTCTTCATTTTCGGTGAACAAGCCAATCGCCCAGGGTGATTTCGCCGAGGTGAGGACCAGCGCATCCTGCGCGAGGGTCATTGGCACATTGG
>JAJZEG010000170.1 GCA_021828605.1 Pseudomonadota bacterium
ATGATAAGCAATCGCGCTCTAATGTGTTGGCGAACGCGGCATAGTCGGCGTCGACGCGGCAGGCATCGCTGAAGCAGGCGTCGCCGCAGCAGGCATCGCCGCCGCCGTCAGGCTCAGCATCGCCGGATCGCGTTCCCCGCTCGCCGCCGCCGATGTCGGGCTTGGATCAGCCAGATGTCCCGGCCCGCGCAAATACGGAAACTGCGCCGCCATTTTCGCCCCGAGCAGCGGCTTATACGCCCCCTGATGGCAGGTCGCGCAGTTGATTTTGGCAACATCCCCGCTCGGCCCGAGCATGTCATGGGCAAAGGTTCCGGTCAGCGGCACCATGTAATTATTATTCAGCGCCCGAACCATATGCAGCCCGTAATAGGCCACCACCCGCTGCGGCGCGCTTTCGCTCCATTTATTGAACGCCCGCGTATTATGGCAATAATCGCAATTCACCCCGAGCGCGCTCGAATAGCTCATCATCAGCGCATAGGTCCATTCAGCCTGCTGCACCGATGCCCGGTCGCCATCGGGCAGGGCGGTGGTGCTGATCACCCTGATCTTATCATGGCCGAGCATGAACGGGGTGAACGGATCAGACGCCAGCGCCGAGCCATCCGCCGCCGCCGAGGGCATCGCCTCGCCGGTAAAACCCTGGGCCAACCCGCTTGCCCCGAGATCCGGCACGCCCTTGAACCACACATTGCGCGGCGCATTATTGCCCCGATGACAGGTATCGCAGGTGACGCCGACATTTTTCACATGCTGTTTCCAGTGCGAATTAATATAAATCGTCATCTGGATCATCCGCCGCGCGACCCGCTTGGTATATTTCGCATCCGACGCGAAATTCCCCGCGACATGGCAATAATCACACCCCTGCTGGGGCGCGACCCATTGCGTCATCGACACCATAATCCCGGCAAACGCACTCACCGGCACGTTTTTCAGCACCTGCACATTCTGATAAATCGTGCCCGCCGCAGGCCCGACGGCGGTCTGTGGCGTGATCGTCGGCGCCTGGTTATTCTTGAACGCGGTCGCAATCTGATGCGGCGTATATTCAAGCTGCATGCCGGTGCCACGATAGCCGCGCTGCACCGAAACCACCGGCGGATGACCCAGCGTCAGCACCGCCACCGCGCCCACCGCGATGGCGGCCACCATGCCGAGGATCGGGATCGATATTTTCATGGTTTTGCTCCCCGCGCCGGATCGCTGACGCTCCCATAAATATGCGGATAGGGGGCGGCGATGTGATGCTTCACCGCCCATAGGAACCAGTCATCCACCACCGTGCCGGTGAGCAAAATCCCAATCCCCCCGGTCAGCGGGCAGAGCACCGCAAACCACCAGGCCCAGCGATGGATCGATTCCATGGTCGCGTTGAACCCCATGGTCCAGCGCCAGAACAACCCCGCCCGCTCCGAGGCGGTGCCCCGATCCACCGATTGCTCAACCTCGCGCTCACCGCCAAACCGACCCACCGCAAGGATCGTCGCCGCATGCATCGCAAACAGCAACACCGCGCCATATAAAAACACGATCGAGAGCATATGGAACGGATCGTAATACAGGTTGCCGTAGCGCAGCGAAAACGCAACCGTCCAGTCCAGATGCGGGAAAATCCCGAACGGCGGCGCCTCACCCCAACTGCCCATCAGCAGCGGGCGAATGAAACCTAGCACCAGAAACAACCAGATCGCCGAAGCAAACGCCCAGGCGGTATGGGTGCCAATCCCAAGCTGGCGCGAGCGCCGATAAATCCGCGCGCACCATAAAATCAACGAGAGGGTCAAAAAGAACCCCGCCATCAACCACCAACCGCCCTGGTCTAACGGCGGCAGATGCAACCCATCGGCGGGCGGCGGTGGCTCCAGCGCCAGCCACGGCAAATCACGCACGAACAAAATCGGGTTCCAATGCACCGAGGCAAACATGTTCAGCCCGATGATCTCGAACGCGATGAAGCCGCAGATCAGCGAAGCCATACCCAGAGTCCCCAGATAGATCGGCCCCACCTGCGCATTGCCGATCTGGCCGAGCAGATGAATGAACACCGGCTTGCCCTGCCGATCCCAGATACTCTGCGGCACCGCCGTCACACCGTGGCTCGCCGGGCCACGCACCTGCACGCGGGTGAACAGATTTTGATATTCAGCCATGGTACACCCCTAACTGACGTTGTGTTATTTTTGTCATCACGCAGCCCCCGACCTAATGCCCCGCCGCCGACCAGATCGGCAGATGCAGCCACCAGCCCCACCAGGCGGGCCAGCCTTGGGTCCAGAACGGCCCGGAAATCAGAATACAAGCCGCCGAGGCAAACACCGCGCCCAATGCCAGAAACAATCCCAGCCGATGAATCCCCAGCGTGCCAATCGAATAGCCGATCATATCGCGGAAAAAAGTATCCTCATGCTCGGCATATTTCACCGCCTCACCCTTGCCCGGATTGATCGCGCCCAGCACCAGCGAGCCATGCAGCGAGAGCGCCAGGGTGGTGGTGAAAAACAACGTCACCGCGACCATATGCATCGGATTATATTCGAAATTGACATAAGCGTAGCCGGTGTTCGAGACCCAATCCAAATGGCTCATAATGCCATAGGGAAATGCCACACCCCAAGCGCCCATCAGCAACGGACGGATCACTTCGAGCGACACATAAGCAAAAATCGCGACACTGAACGCCGCCGGCACATGCAGCCCGATCCCCAGCTTGCGCGAAATCTCGACCTCGCGCAGCGCCCAGGAGCAAAACGCGCCGATCGCACAAATCGTAATGATCTGCCACAAGCCACCCTGGGCGAGCGGCGCAAAACTAAGCCCGTATTTCAAGGCCGGAGGGGCGATATTGATGCGCCAGATATTCCAGGTTGGCCCAAGTGCTGCGCCCCACACGATCAGCAACGTGCCGAGGATCGAGAAAAACGCCGTGGTGACCCCGAAAAAACCGACATAAAACGGGCCAACCCAAAAATCGAATAAATCACCGCCAATCAATGTGCCGCCGCGGACGCGGTATTTTTGTTCAAAACTGAGCATC
>JAJZEG010000420.1 GCA_021828605.1 Pseudomonadota bacterium
AATGCGTAGGATTTCGCATGATCAACAGAGGCCGCCGCTTTCACCAAACGCTTATTCTTTGCCATGATCAGCCCTCCACCACCGAAAGACCCATCGAGCGGGCCGACCCGATCAACATGCGCACCGCGCCATCAACGTCATTGGCGTTCATATGCACCATTTTGGTCGCCGCGATCTCGCGCAGCTGGCTCATCGTCACCCGGCCCACAGTGGCACCCTTGCCGGTCGTGGTCGAACCCTTGGTGATCCCCGCCGCTTTTTTCAGAAAATGCGTGTTCGGCGGGGTTTTGGTGATGAAGGTAAAGGTGCGGTCGCCGTAAGCGGTGATCACCACTGGCACCGGCATGCCCACTTCCATCCCTTGTGTGGCCGCGTTGAAATCCTTGCAGAATTGCATGATATTCAAGCCGCGCTGACCGAGCGCCGGACCGACCGGCGGCGACGGGTTAGCCTTGCCCGCCGGGATTTGCAGCTTAATATAACCAACGATCTTTTTCGCCACGCGGCGCCACTCCTCAATCTGATGGCCGCCCCTCAAACCCGAGAAACGCCAATAGACCGCGGTACAACCGGCCGAACCACCCGTGGCTCAGCCTCCCGCGTTCTCATGAAGCGCGCCGTATAAGCCCCCCAGCCCCCCTTGTCGAGTCTCCTCCGCTCAACTCTGAGCCTATTGGTAAATCACCACAGGCACCCCTATCTCCCAATCATTGATCGTCCCACGCGCAGCAAGGAGCACCCCCATGAAAACCCGCACCCTCGGCGGCTTGACCGTCTCAATGATCGGCCTCGGCTGTATGGGCATGTCCGATTTCTATGCCGGGCGCAACGATGCGGAATCCACCGCAACCCTTGAGCAGGCGCTCGAGCATGGCGTCAGTTTTTTCGACACCGCCGATATGTATGGTTTTGGCGATAATGAAATCCTGCTCCGCCCGTTCCTCAAGGCGCATCGCAGCAAAATCGTGCTCGCCACCAAATTCGGCAATTCTTTCTCGCCGGATCGCCAGCGCCTCGGCGTCAATGGCCGTCCCGACTTTGTCAAAAGCGCCTGCGATGCCAGCCTGCAACGGCTCGGGATCGAGACCATCGACCTTTATTACCAGCATCGCGTTGATCCTAACGTGCCGATTGAGGACACGGTGGGCGCCATGGCGGATTTGGTCAAAGCCGGCAAGGTCCGCCATTTGGGCCTATCCGAAGCCGCCCCCGCAACCATCCGCCGCGCGGTCAAGGTGCATAAAATCAGTGCGCTGCAAACCGAATATTCACTCTGGACCCGCGATCCCGAGGGCGAATTACTCGCGACCGTGCGTGAACTCGGCATTGGCTTCGTGCCCTATTCGCCGCTGGGTCGGGGATTTCTCACCGGCGCGATCACCAAGCCAGAAGACCTCGCCGCCGATGATTGGCGCCTGCACAACCCGCGCTTTCAGGGCGAAAATTTCGCCAAAAACCTGAAACTGGTCGAAGCGGTGCGCGACCTTGCCCGCAAAAAAGGCTGCACGCCAAGCCAGTTGGCGCTCGCCTGGGTGCTGGCCCAAGGCGATGACATCGTGCCCATCCCCGGCACCAAGCGCCGCAAATATCTCGATGAAAATATCCGCGCGGCGGACGTGACCCTAACGCCCGAGGACCGCGCCACCATCGACCAGATCATGCCGCCCGGCAGCGCGTCAGGCACCCGTTACCCGGAAGCCGCCCTCGCGTCACTCAACCGTTAACCC
Source organism: Pseudomonadota bacterium (assembly GCA_021828605.1). The sequence continues at coordinate 1,728 of JAJZEG010000420.1, forward strand.
AACAAGCACACTAAAAACATTCAATTTTCCAGTGTCCTGATGATTCCAAAATCATCAGGACCGGCGACTTACCCCGCCAACACCGCGAACACCCGCCGTTCGACCTCGGCCTGGCCCAATACCGCCATGGTCGCGTCAATCGGCGGGCTCATGGTGCTGCCGGTGATCGCCGCGCGTAGCGGCTCGGACACCGCGCCCAATTTTTTCTCAACCGATTGCGCATAGTCGGTCATCGCTGCGAACAGGCTGGGCGCCGTATAATCGGTTTTCGCAAAAGCCAGCAGCAAGGCCGACAAATCATCGCGCGCCGCCTCGCTCAGCAAGGCCAGCGCCTTGGGCGTAAACGGCAACGGCACCGCGCGCGCCAGAAACAGCGCCGAGTCGGCCAATTCCACCACGGTCCGGGCGCGTTCCTGCAAACGCGGCATCAGCAGCCGCACCCGCTCTGCCGCCACCGGGGTAAGCGCCGCGCCCAGCATATCCGCCATCAGCGGCAACACCAAAGCGGTCAGCCGCGCGGGGTCCGCCGCGCGCACCCACACCGCATTCACCTGGATCAGTTTTTTATAATCCATTTTCGCAGCACCACGGCCAACGCCGTCCAGATCGAACAATTTGATCTGCTCATCGCGCCCGAGCAGCTCGGCATCGCCATGCGCCCAGCCCAACCGCAACAAATAATTGCACAAGGCTTCCGGCAAATAACCCTCATCGCGGAATTGCAGGGTTGAAACCGCGCCATGCCGCTTGGACAATTTCCCACCATCAGGCCCATGGATCAGCGGCAAATGCGCAAATTCCGGACGCGCCCAACCCATCGCGTCGTAAATCTGCGCCTGGCGAAACGTGTTGGTCAAATGATCGTCGCCGCGAATAACATGGGTGATCGCCATGTCATGATCATCAACCACCACCGCGTGCAAATAGGTCGGCACCCCGTTCGAGCGGAGCAAAATCATGTCATCAAGCTCAGCATTCTTGACCCGAACCTCGCCTTTGACCCGATCATGAACCACGGTTTCGCCCTGGCGCGGCGCTTTAAGCCGAATCACCGGCTCGATGCCCGGTGGCGCCTCCGCCGGGTCGCGATCGCGCCAGCGCCCGTCATAGCGAAACGGCCTTTTGGCCGCATCCGCCTTCGCCCGCATCTCGGCCAATTCCTCGCGCGAGCAGTAACAATAATACGCCGTCCCCGCCGCGACCATCGCCTCAGCGACCGCGCGATGCCGCTCATAGCGGGTCGATTGAAACACCGGCGGCGCATCGGGTTTCAAATCGAGCCAATCGAGCACATCAAAAATAACCTGAGT
>JAJZEG010000423.1 GCA_021828605.1 Pseudomonadota bacterium
GCGCACATTGCCCGATGCCGCTTTGCTCGCGGCCAAGTGTGAGGATATAAGGCGGCTCGGCTTCGCGCTGGTCGATCAGGAGCTGGAGATCGGGCTGCGCTCGATTGCCATTGCGATCCCGGCGCGCAACGCGGCACCCGCTTTTGCGATCAATGTGGCGACCAATGTCGCGCGGGTGTCGCGGGCCGATATGGAGCAGCGGATTCTCCCAGCGCTGCGTGACGCCGCCGCCGCCTGTGCGGCGACGGTGCAGATGATGCTGTAAGCCGCATTCCAGCTCCGATTGTTTATGGCTTTGAGCCGGCAATCGGCGCTGCTATCAGGTGTTTGTGTCATCAACCCGCCCCTTTTCGCGCAGCCTGCCGTTGCTCCTCGGCTTCCTGATTGCGATCGGGCCGGTGTCGGTAGATTTATATTTGCCGGCCTTTCCCACCATTTCCTCTCGATTTCACAGTGCGGCGACGCCAGGCATCACCTTGGCGGCTTATTTTGCCGGGCTGGCGGTGGGGCAGATTATGCAGGGGCCGCTCTCGGACCGGATTGGCAGGCGGGCGCCGATTTTGGCGGGGCTGACAATTTATACCCTCGCCTCGATGGGCTGTGGCCTCGCTTGGAGTGGCGAGTCGCTGACGGTTTGGCGGTTGCTGGCCGGGTTCGGTGCGTCGGCGTCGGTGGTGGTGCCGCGCGCGATGGTGCGTGATATTGCCGATGGTTCGGCGGCGGTGACCTTGTTTTCGCGGCTGACCTTGGTGATGGGGGTGGCACCGGTGATCGCGCCGATGATTGGTAGTGCGGTGATTTCGGTGGTGTCGTGGCGCTGGATTTTTGGGCTGGCGGCTTTGTATGGCGTGATTGCGATGGCGTTGACCTTGCGGTTTTTGCCCGACACCTTGCCCCCCGCGCGGCGGAGCGCCATCGGGGTGCGCTCGATTATGATGCGGTATTTTGAAATTGGGACGGAGCGTCAATTCGTGGCCCATGCGCTGGTGGGCAGTTTTGCGATGGCGGCGTTGTTTGCCTATTTGTCGGGCACGCCGGGGGTGTTCATTCAAGGGCTGCATTGGTCGCCATTTGGCTATGCGGTGATGTTTGCCAGCAATGCGGCGCTGTATATTGGAATGAGCCAGTGCAATCCGTTTTTGGTGCGGCGATTTGGGCTGAACGCGGTGTTGGTGGTCGCGGTCGCGGCCTTGGTGTTGGGCACGGCTGGCTTGACCCTCGCCGCGCTGCTCGGCGCGGGGCCGGTGGTTTTGTTGATGGCGATTGGCTGCTGTCAGGTCAGCCATGGCTGCACGCTGCCTGATACGGTGGTGGGTGCGCTGTCGGCACATCAGTCCCACGCTGGATCGGCTTCCGCGCTGATGGGCACCATGCAATATGTCGCGGGCGCTGGGGCGGGGGCGGCGGTGGGTGCGTTGAGTGATGGCACCGCACGACCGATGGCTTTGGTGATGTTGGTCGCGGCGGTGCTCGCTGCGATGTCGCTGTTGGTTCGACCGAAAGGAGCCTGACGATGCGCCCGATTATTGGGATACCCGCTTGCACGAAACTCATTGCTGATTTGGTGCAGCACGCGACCCCGGCGCGCTATGGGGCGGCGCTGATTGCGTGTGCGGATGCGATTCCGGTGCTGATCCCGCCGGAGGGTGAGCGGATGATGGCGCTGTTGGATCGGCTGGATGGGATTATGTTTAATGGTAGTCCCAGTAATGTTGAGCCCGAACGCTATGGGGTAAGTGAGGATGCGACGCCGGAGGAGCATGATCCGGCGCGCGACGCGACGACGCTGCCGATGATCCGCGCGGCGTTGGAGCGGGGGATGCCTATTCTGGGGATTTGCCGGGGCATGCAGGAATTGAATGTGGCGCTTGGCGGGAGCCTGCATCAGGAGGTGCATCGGCTGGCCGGGCGGATGGATCATCGGGCGGGGGATGGGTCGCGGGCGGAGCGGTATGGGCCCAAACATCCGGTTGCGTGCAGCGGCCAGTTGGCTTTGGTGAGCAAGGCAGAGACGATTATGGTTAATTCGCTGCATGGTCAGGCGATTGATCGGCTGGCGCCGGGGCTGGTGATTGAGGGCGTGGCGCCGGATGGGACGATTGAGGCGGTGCGGGTGGAGGGGTCTGGTTTTGCGTTGGCGGTGCAGTGGCACCCGGAATGGGAGGCGGCACGGTTCGCCGATCGGGCCGGGTTGTTCGCGGCGTTTGGCGCGGCGTGCCTTGCGTATCGCGGCTCCTGACATTTTGGATGGGGCGTGGTATATCGGGGCGAATTAAAGTCAGGAGCGGACCTATGGACGTGCAAACCATCGATAGCCAGTATCAGCAATTACAGAGCCAGGCGCAGCAGACGGTGCAGGAGCTGAAGGATTTGGCGACCAAATTGCAGGCGGCGGCGCAGGCGGGGAATCAGGATGCGCGCGAGTGGTTGTTGGATTTGAAATCGATCGCGCTGGCGATGCAGGCTGAGCAGAATCAGGTGGCGAATGTGTTTCAGGCGCTGCATAATTTTGTCGGGGCTCAGGCCAGCTCGGTGCCGGCGACTCAGCCTTGGGGGCAGCCGCAGCAACAGACTTATCAGCAGCCTTACCCGCAGCAGCAACCTTATCCGCAGCAGCAGCAAGGTGGGGGCGGGTTGTTTGGCGGGTTGTTGAATTCGGGGTTTGGCCGGGCGATTGCGATGGGTGCCGGGTTTGGCATTGGCGACGATATTATTAACAGCATTTTCTGATCGACGCCGATGAACTGGTTGACTGAGTTTGTTCGTCCGCGCGTGCGCACCTTGTTGGGGCGCAAGGAAGCGCCGGATAATTTATGGCATCAATGCACGTCTTGCCAGCAGATGATTTTTCATCGGGAGTTGGAGGCGGGCAAGAAGGTTTGTCCGCATTGTGGGCATCATATGCGCGCGACGGCGTTGGAGCGGTTGGCCTGGACGTTTGATGAGGGGGCTTATGAGCGGATTGATTTGCCGAAGGCGCCGGCTGATCCGCTGAGGTTTCAGGATAAGAAGCGTTATCCCGACCGGCTGGCGGAGGCGCGGAAAAAGACCGGGCTTGAGGATGCTGTGGTGGTTGGCCATGGCGCGGTGGGGGGTCAGCGGGCGGTGGTGCTGGCGATGGATTTTCGGTTCATGGGCGGCTCGATGGGGGCGGCGATGGGCGAGGCGTTGCTGTCGGCGGCAAGGCTGGCGGTGTTGCAGCGGGCGGGGTTGATTGTGTTTGCCGCGTCCGGTGGCGCGCGGATGCAAGAGGGGCCGATTAGCCTGATGCAAATGCCGCGCACCACGATTGCGGTGCAGATGATGCGGGAGGCGAATTTGCCTTATATTACGGTGCTGACCGATCCGACGACCGGCGGGGTTACCGCTTCGTTTGCGATGTTGGGGGATGTGCAGATTGCCGAGCCGGGGGCGCTGATTGGGTTTGCCGGGGCGCGGGTGATTGAGGAGACGATTCGCGAGAAATTGCCGGAAGGGTTTCAGCGGTCGGAATATTTGCTGGAGCATGGGATGCTGGATATTGTGGTGGCGCGCGGGCAGCTGAGTGAAACTTTGGGGCGGCTGCTGGGATTATTGAAAGTAGCCAGGGCTGACGCGCTCGCCGAATGAGTGCGATTGAGGCGCGGCTGGCGCGGCTGCATCAGCTTTATCCGCGTCTGATTGATTTGAGTTTGGAGCGGTTAGAGCGGCTGTTAGCGGCGCTGGGTCATCCTGAGCGGCTTCTGCCGCCGGTGATCCATGTTGCGGGAACCAATGGCAAGGGCAGTGTTTGTGCGTTTATCCGCGCGATGGCGGAGGCGGCGGACTTGCGGGTGCATGTTTATAGTTCGCCGCATTTGGTGCGGTTCAATGAGCGGATCCGGCTGGCTGGGGCGTTGATTGATCAGGCGATGTTGGATGCGGTGTTTGACGCGGTTGAGCGGGCGAATGGGGCCGCGCCGATTACGGTGTTTGAGATGATTACCGCGGCTGGGTTGCTCGCGATGGCGGAGGTGCCTGCGGATTTGGCGGTGATTGAGGTGGGGTTGGGCGGTCGGCTGGATGCGACCAATGTGATTCCGGCGCCGAAAGTGGCGGCGATAACCTCGATTTCGATGGATCATCAGGAATATCTGGGTGATCGGCTGGAGGGGATTGCGGCGGAGAAAGCGGGGATTATCAAGCCGGGTTCGATGGCGGTGATCGGGACGCAGGCGCCGTTGGTGGCGGAGGTGATTGCGCGGCGGGCGGCGGCGTGTGGGGTTTTGCTCCGCGCGCGGGGGGTTGATTGGGAGATTGAGCGCCGAGGTGATCGGGTTTGGTATCGAGATGCGCGTGGCGCGTTAGAGTTGCCGTTGCCGGGGTTGGTGGGGGCGCATCAGCTGGATAATGCGGGGATTGCGATTACGGCGTTGCGCGCAGTTGGGTTGGCGATGGATGCGGCGGCGGGGATGGTGCGGGTTGAGTGGCCGGGGCGGATGCAGAGATTGAGCGGGGCTTTGGCTGAAATGTTAGTGGAGGGTTCGGACTTATGGTTGGATGGGGCGCATAATCCGGGTGGGGCTGAGGCGTTGGCGGCGACGTTGCAGGGTTGGGGCGGGGACGCGCATTTGATTGTGGGGATGAAGCAATCGAAGGATTGTGCTGAGTTTTTGCGAATTCTCACCCCCCATGCCCGGAGCGTGCAAGCCGTTGCCGAAATCGGCCAGCATCTTGCTTTGCCGGTTGAGGCGATTATTGCGGCCTCGGGCGGGGTGGCGGTGGCGGGGCCGGATGTGAAGAGCGCGTTAGCGCGGCTGGCGGCGGATGGGGTGGCGAAGCGGGTGGTGATTTGCGGGAGCTTGTATTTGGCGGGGGTGGTTTTGGGGTATTGAAACGCGTTGGTTTGCAGTGTTTGTTACGATATCGTAACGAATAGGATGTGAAAATATGTTAGCGAAAATCAGGGTTTTTTGAAATAGGCGGCGAAAAGCGGTTGAAACGCGGCGACCGGTGCCGGGCTGTTGAGCACGGGTTCGGGCGTGAGGTTCGTTGCGGCGGCTGGCGCGGGATTGGCGCTGGCGGGTAATGCGGCTGGGTGGCTGGTGGTTTGCGGGCGCGGGCGTTTGATGCCGAGCATGCGGCAGAGGCTGTGCAGATGACGTCCAAGATCGGGATATTCGGTGAGCAGGTCGATGAATTCTGGCGTGTGCAAATGGCGTTCGAGTTGAAACGCGTAGCCGCCGAGTTGACCGCCGGGCGGCAGGCGGCAGAGCCAGCCATGGGTTTTGGGCGGAGTGAAAGGCTGGCGTGAGATACGCGGCGTTGCTGCGGGCTGGGTCGGGCGCGGTTTTGCGGGGCGCGGTGGTGGGCAGCGATCGGGATGGATGGTGAAATAGAGGGAATTATCGGCGAGGCGGCGGAAACGGCGGAGAATAAAGGCGACGACAGGCGCTGCCAGGCCAGCACTTTCGAGCTGGTCTAACAAAGCGCGCTCCAACGCGTCGAATAGACGACGCAGCAGGCCGATGGGGGTGAGGATGGTGGTGGACATTGCCCGTGTTTAAGCATGGATGGGCCCAACTGCGCAAGAAAAATGTTAGTGGTGCTCCTAATAAAAATTCGTTTTGATTGTTAGTCTCTTTATCGGGCCGGGGCTAAAATTTTTGTTGGTGATGCGGTTGTGTGCAGATGCAGACCCAGAGATGACAGGACTTTGAGCACAGTTGCGAACTCGGGATTGCCGTCACTGCTTAGAGCGCGATAGAGGCTTTCACGGGCTAAGCCGGTTTCCTTGGCGATGAGGCTCATGCCGTGGAGTTTGGCCAAGCCGCCGAGTGCATCCACCACCGCTGCCGGGTCGGCGGCGGCGAGAGCGGCGTTGAGGGCGTTGGCCAGTGCGGCTTCGGATGGATCGGCGGGCGGTGGGCTCTGGGAGGGGCGGTGCGCTGCCGGTGGATCGAGCAGGTTGGGCTGAATTGGCTGATCGGTTGCGGGCCATTCATCAGGCGTGGCGCGCGCGCGCAGATCGTGCAGCAACGTGCTGTCGCAGTGGTTCAGGAAATTGTGCCAATCATCGGGCGTTTTGATGTTGATGGCGCGCTTGTCGGGCACGTTGAATAAGACGGCGATTTTTCCGGCGCGCATCAGGCGCAGCACGTTGAGCACGGTGCCCGAACTCTGAGCGTCCCAGATCATCAAACCGAAATCGGCTTCGCGCGCCATCTCTCGATCCTTGGCGGCGTAGAACTGGAAACCTTTGGCGGTTTTTGGGGCAACGATCATGCGGGTTGGCCAGGGGCCGAGATTGTTGCGAACGCGATTACCTGAGCAGAATACGGTCACTTTGGCATAGGAGGCATCGTGAAAATATTTCTGGACGGCCTTATCGGCCCCGTTGGCGTCACCAAGGATAACCTGATGACCGCTATTCATGACGTTATCGAGCCGGTGCTTAATCTCCGTCGGGAGACGCGAGAGATGGCGCGAGCCGCCGATGAAAATGGTATTTTCGCTCATTGGTTGCTCTGAGCTTTAGAGGCCGTTGAGCAATGCTTGGCGATGTGTGGCGTCGGGAATATTTTTGAGGGGTGAAGGCGTGCGGGTGGTGGTGACGCTGTTGGCGACGGGCAGACCGAGCGCCGCGCCGATTCCGACCGCCAATAACAGCACGGGCTGGACGGCGCGGGGGGTTGATGGCGGCACGGGAATGATCAGATCGATTTTTGTCCGGTGCGGACGCAGATACGCGACTGTGGCTGCAATGATTTCTGCTGCGGCGGCCCGATTGTCCTGGTATTTGAGTTGATAATGACGTTCGGTTTCTTTGTACCATTTTGAGCCAACGTACAAACAACAAGAAAAGGTTCCGGTTGATCGGACGTTTGATTACTTGATTAAGTTATTCCCCAATCGCATTTATGTCGTCAATCGAACAATCTACATCGCCGAGTTAGCCCCGGCGACGTAGAGCAGTTGATGTCGTAATAAGCATCGTTGGCACTGTGACTACCAAGGGCTATGGGCGACTCAGTTTGGAATGGGCGAACAATGCCACTCCCCGTTAAAATGGCAAAACAACGCGGGCCTCTTGTTTGATTGATTGTTGCGAACGGCTAGCTTCAAGTTATATTTATCCATAACCTGTTGAAGCTGGTTTTTTTGTGAAGCAATCTGGTGAACATATGCCAATGGCACGATATGAGCTTGAAAAGCGAGAACCATCACATCCTCCTACAGTTGAAACGTAGCGGATTTTTCTCTATCTATAGTTGCTTTGTCAAGGTTAAAATTGAGGTCAGATATCATCATAAAATCAAATTTTTGTGACATTCTTGAACTCGCTCCGATTGATCGGGCGGCTTGGTGAACATACGAGCGTGGATAGATCACGAATGATCACAAAATTGTTAGTTTTACTAGTGATGGATTTGAAATTTTAGGTGACCAAAATCAGTCCTTTGGAAATGCGATCGCCTCATACCCGTTTTGATCCAGCGTGCAATCAATAAGCTCAAGGAAAGACTTCTTTGTTAGTCCGATTTGCCGAGCCATTTGGCTGAGCAAGGAATCACCAATGGTTTTATGCGACGACCCATGACTCATCTTTGTCCGCTTCATGGTTTTTTTACCGCTGCGATTCCAATAGATGTAATGTTGATGGTCTCCAGTCTCTTTTTGAAATCCCTTCTGTTGCAATGCCTTATCAATGGCCTCTCTTTCTCGTGTCATGTATGCACCCGCTTAAAACGCGATAACAGGGCCGCTTTTACGGATTGTGCTTCGGCATCCAACTTATCGTCGGGAGCAAGCGCGTAATGTCGCCATAAAATATCAAGCTCTTCGAGAACGGTCGCGCGCAATTCGTCATATTTGGGTGCAAAAGCATCGATGCCGAGTGCGCTGTCCTGGAACAAAAATATTTTATCCTGCCAGTTGACGGTTACCGGAATCGATAGCGAGCGATTAGCGCTGACCGTATCTGAACCGGCGACGAAATTCGTGATTGGCTCCAGGGTCGGCTCTAGTTCGGTGACCGTCCAGATTTCCTTGAAAGAACTTATATAACCTTTTTGATCGATTTTAGGGCTGCCGGTAATTTTGAGCTTTTTGCGCACATTTTCTTTCAGCCAAGCCTCCAGATCGAGCGGATAGTCAATGCGAAGCGCAGGGTGATTGCCTGGCCTTATTGTCATAATGGTTTGACTGAAGTTGATGGCTTGCAGCTTTCCAACGATTTCCGCTTCGTCGATGTCAGGTGGGCTCGCCGTTTGGTATGTTGTCAGCAATGCGCGCGCGCTTTGGGCTTTGAAATTGAAGCCGCTCCATGAGCCGATGCCGACGGTTACTTCAATATCGCTATCCTGCGGCGGCAGGAGTCCAAGCGCCGCTCTCGCCATAAACCAGCGTTCGCGCGCATTCGGCAAAGCTTGTTCGACCCGCTGTTCATCGCCGCTGCCAAAAGCCGCCAAAGTTTTAAGCAATTTTTCTTGCGCGGCGGCGGCGGCTGGCGTGAAAACCCCATTCTGCGAGGCGACATTGCATGGTTGAGCATAGCTCCCTTTTGCGGAGGGATGGCAGATAATTGTGTATTCCTGCTTTACCTTGCTGGTGGGCTTCAGGCGTTCGCTCAGAACGCGTCCTTCCGAAATCATGCCAATGATATGTACCATACGCTGTAGAGCGCTCAGCGACGCGATCAGGGATTCAGCCGACGCACCGTCCTGCCGAGTGACCGACGCGCCGGCAAATTTCAATTCAAAAATATCATATTTTTCAGCCACTTCAGGCTCCGCTCATTTTATATGACCCCTTTCATAGCGTTTTTGCGAAATTTGACCACCCGCCTAATAAGAAGAATAGAGGGACGGGCCGGGATACGGGTCGGAAAGGGTTATTTAATCTAACCGATTTTTTGGCATTTGTTTTGATTTAAAGAGACGCGTCATTTTTGAAACATCGGCAAATTTCAGTTGCTGAGCGGGCGGACGCAATCTCGGTCATCTCCCGGCGTTGAAATGGGCCGATCTTTTTTCCCCAATGCCTCCTTGAACAGATCATTCTGCATGCTCAATTCCGCAAACATCGCCTTCAGCCGACGGGTTTGTTCGGGTGTCTTACGCGGGCTTCCGCCACAGTCCACCCAAACCTTCCATCGTTTTCATCGATAGGACCATCAGGTCATCCACCCCGCCCTATCTGGCAAGCTATTTTCAAACCTTTCACCCCAATATTTTGCGACTTCACCACGTCAAAAACTACAATGTCCGGCTGATTTCATTTATGGTGCTGATTGCGGAGAAATGTTGGTCCATCATTGCCATTCCGGCTTTACTCATTTTGGTGTTCCATTCCTCATCGACGAGCAAGCGGGCTAGTTTTTGGGCGAATTCTTGGGGGGTTCGGGCGATGAGCCAAGTGAGGTCGCCGTCGATGGGCAGGCCTTCTGCGGCGATTTCGCTCATTACGCAGGGCAGGCCGTGGGCGAAGGAATCGAATACTTTGCCTTTGACGCCCGCGCCATAGCGGAGCGGGGCGATGGTGCAGCGTAAGGGGTTCAACGCATCGGACAGGATCGGGATATAGCCGCAAATATCGATGGTCGGGCCGTGCAGCTGGGCGATTTCGGGGGGCATATTGCTGCCGATGATGGTTAGTCGTTGGTCGAGGGAAGCGGGTAGATTGGGCATGATGGTGCTGATGAAATGTTCAACGGCATCGACATTCGGCTTGTGCCGGAAACCGCCGACAAAGCCGTAGCCGATGCGGTCCGCGAACGGGATCGGGGTGGGGCGCAGGGGCACCGCCCAGCCGACGGTTTCGATATGGATATCCGGCAGGAGTTTGCGGAGCAGAGCGGCTTCGGTGGTGGAGTGGACAATGACACAATCGACCTGCTGCGTGGCGGCAAGCTCGCGCTTGCGCTTGATTGCCGCAGACAGATGCAGGGTTGGTTCGTCAGAGAGCGCGGCCTCGCGTTCCTCGCGCAGGAAATGCAGATCGGCGACGTTATAGATGATGCGGGCTTTGGGGAATTTTTCGCGCACCATGGCGGCATATTTGGAGGCGTTGGAGAAGCGGTGGAGATAAATCAGATCGGGCGCGATGGTGGCTTTGCGCAGCACTTCTTCAACGGACCAGAAATAGGGGGCGTAGAGACATTCGACGCCAATTTTTTCGAGTGCGCGGGTATGGGGATCGATGCGCGCCATATTATCGGCGGGAATGAAGGTGACTTTGTAGCCGAGTTGTTGCAGGGCCCGGATATGTTGGAGGGCGGCGTTGGAACCGGCATCCTGGTCGGGGGTGAGCACGCTGTCATCGATAAAATAGGCGCGACGCCGGACCTGGCGCTCGGCTTCGAGCAAGGGTTGCTCGGCGGTCATGCGGTGCTTGGCCAGGGTCGATTGCCAGCGGAGAAAAAACTTGCGGTGGTTAATGATTTGATAGCGTTTCAGGCCGGGGCCTGTGGGATCGGTGCCGTTGCTGGCGCCTTCAAGATGGACGATTTCCGACGCGGGCTGCACCACCACGCGCAGGCCTTGGGCCCGGACCCGGAAACAAAGATCGGTATCTTCGTAATAAGCGGGGGAAAAATGAGCATCGAAGCCATCGAGACGCTCAAATAACGGGCGCGGGATCATCAGGGCGGCGCCGGAGACGTAATCCGCGTCGCGCAGGTAGTTATAGGCGGGGGATGCGGGATCATCGTTGCGGCCCCAGGTGCAGGCATCGCCCATTTTCCAGATGATGCCGCCGACTTCCTGGAGGGTGCCATCAGGGAAGAACAGACGCGAGCCGACGATGCCGATATTGGGGATTTGGGCGAAACTGTCGAGAAGAGTGTCGAGCCAGCCCTCGCGGACCAGCGTGTCATTGTTGAGGAAGAACAGATAGTCGCCCTTGGCGGCGGCGGCGCCGAAATTGCTGGCCGCGATAAAGCCGCCATTGGTTTTGGTGCGAATGGTGCGAATGGCGCCGGACAGGATGAGGGCGGCGAACAGGGTTTCGTCCCGCGACCCATCATCGACGATGATGATTTCCACGCCGGCGTTGGGCAGGTGCGCGGCGATCGAGGCGATGCAATCGTAGGTGATGGCGAATTTATTATGGACTGGGATGATAATCGAGACACGCGGCTCGGCGGCGGGCGGGATGTGGATGGGTTGATAGGTGTGCAGCAAGGTTGCAACGAGATCGTTGGTCCAGTCGGTGAGGCGGACGCGGGAGACATGATCGCTGATGTCGGGACGGCTGGGGGCATCGAGGCGGAAACGCGCATTGATCAGATCATTCAGGCGCGCGAGGAGCAGAGCAATGGCTTCATCGAGCGGGGCGGCGGTGGTGGCGGTGTTGGCAATCGTGGTGAGAATGCCCGTGATGAAATCAGCGGCGCGCTCATCGAAGCCGACATCATGGCGGGTGAGCAAGCGCGGCGAGCCCGGAAGTTCAACTTTGGTGCGGGCATTGCGCAGACGCAGCAAATGTCGGGATTTAGGGAATAGAAAACTGATATTGTCCAGAGAAAAACCGTAATGACCGGTGCCGATCCCGGCCTCCTTCAAGTCGGGGCGGTACAGGTTGGCGCTGACGGTGAGGAGGGGTTGATCATCATCGAGAAGCTCGACATCGATGGTTTGCGCCGGATCATCGGGGCACCAGACCCAACCGACGACGTGATTGAGGCTGATGACATCGATGAAACCGACATGCGCCGAGGCCAAGACCGGCTTGGCTGGCTGGTCATGCTGATCCGATGGTGGAAGGGTAGGCGGCGCGGGCACCTCAGCGTCACCCTGGGCGTTGGTGAGGGTGATATTTGGCCAGGGTTGAGGGATTGCGTAAGGCTTGGGCATGATGATTAGGGTCCGATACCGAGACGTTGGGGGAATGGACGGTTGGGATCGCACAGGCGATTCGCGTTGGCCGCGAACAGGCGGGCGCTAAATAGGTCAGGATATGTGAATGAATTATCCGCTTTCACAATTTAGATTGTAACAGCGATTCGTGGGGATTGTCCATGAAATTGAGACAGTGATCGGTTAATAAATCAGCTGCCGCGGGGTTCGGGCGTTAAGCTCGTGGTCATGGGACGGGGGCGATGGTTTGGTGGTGGAAGGGGTTGGATTCGAACCAACGTAGGCGTACGCCAGCGGATTTACAGTCCGCCCCCTTTAGCCACTCGGGCACCCTTCCGCCGCCCGTATTCTGGGATTTGGGGTGCGTTGTCAACGGTGGGTGGGGCGGGGTAGAGACGCGTATGGAACATCGGATGGCGGGGCGGCAGAGCGGGCGGCGGGCTGAGGGGCGTGATCAGCGCAGGGGTAGCGCGGAATTATGGCTGTATGGGGTGCATCCGGTGGCGGCGGCGTTGGTTAATCCGGCGCGCAGGCTGCGGCGGTTGCTGCTGACCGAGGAGGCTGAATTGGTGCTGGCCGGGTTGGTGCCTCGGCCCTGGGCGGTGCCTGCGGAGCGGATTGAGCGGGAGCGGTTGGAGCAGATGCTCGGGCGCGGGGTGGTGCATCAGGGGATGGCGTTGCAGGCCGATCCGCTGACAGCACCCAGTTTGAGCGAGATATTGCAGCGACCGGGGCCGATTTTGGTGCTCGATCAGATTACCGATCCGCGCAATGTCGGGGCGATTTTGCGCTCGGCGCAGGCGTTCGGGGCGGCGGCGGTGATTGCGCAGGAGCGCAATGCGCCGGAAGAAGGCGGGGCGCTGGCGAAGGCGGCGTCGGGCGCGCTCGTGCGCATCCCGCTGGTGCGCACGGTGAATATTGCGCGCGCGCTGGTGGCGTTGAAGGCGGCGGATTTGTGGGTGATGGGGCTGGATGCGCAGGCGAGCAGCGTGCTGGATGCCGGATCGCTCGGCGGGCGGCGCGCGGCGTTGGTGCTGGGGTCGGAAG
>JAJZEG010000090.1 GCA_021828605.1 Pseudomonadota bacterium
CAATCGTCAAAGCCCGCCCTTCGCGTCCCGCCCGACCGGTGCGGCCAATCCGATGCACATAATCCTCGGCATGATGCGGCACATCGAAATTGAACACATGGCTCAGCCCGCCAATATCCAAGCCCCGCGCCGCCACGTCCGAACAAACCAGCAAGCGTATCGTGTTCGCCTTGAACGCCTCTAAGGTCGCAAACCGCGCCGATTGCGGCATGTCGCCATGCAGCGACCCCGCTGAAAACTGATGCCGAGCCAGTGATTTATGCAAAATATCGACATCGCGCTTGCGATTGCAAAAAATCAACGCATTCTGCACATCTTCCGAGCGGATCAACCGGCGCAACGCCTCGCGCTTGTCATGGGGTGCAACCAAGGCCAACGCCTCGGTGATCGTGGTCGCCACCGTCGCTGGCTTCGAGACGGTGATTTCCCGTGGATTGGTCAGAAACGCATCGGCCAACCGCTTGATTTCCGGCGCCATGGTCGCTGAAAAAAACAAGGTCTGACGCAATACCGGCAGCAACGCCACGATCCGCTCAATATCGGGAATGAACCCCATATCGAGCATCCGGTCCGCCTCATCAATCACCAAAACCCGCACATCCGACAGCAACAAGCCGCCGCGCTCGAACAAATCGATCAACCGGCCCGGTGTCGCGATCAGCACATCGACGCCCTTGGTCAGCACATCCTTCTGATCGGCCATGCTTTCGCCGCCGATGAGCAACGCATGGTTCAGTTTCAGATGCTTGCCGTATTGGACGAAGTTTTCCGCAACCTGCAACGCCAACTCACGGGTCGGCTCCAAAATCAACGACCGTGGCATCCGCGCCCGCGCCCGCGACCCCGAGAGAATATCGAGCAACGGCAAAGTGAAGCTCGCGGTTTTGCCCGTGCCGGTCTGCGCGCACGCCATCACGTCGCGCCCCATCAACACGGTCGGGATCGCTTGCGCCTGAATCGGTGTTGGAGCGGTATAGCCTTTTTCGGCAAGGGCTTGCAGCAGCTCAGGCGACAGGCCCAGCTCCGCAAAGCCATTCACCGGCGCATCGTCGCCCGGCATATCGACAAGGTCAGGCACAACATCCTGTGTATCGGACAAATCGAACAACCAATTCGGTCAAGGGTTCAAGGGGGGAGGGCGCAGCATCACACGCGCATCGCCACATTGGCTGTTATATCAGGAAATTGACGGGTAAAGTCAAGCAACGCCAAGGGCCACCGCCACGCCGGCAATGTCGATCTCGGTGCGCAACAACGAGGCGCTGCCTAACGGCACCGGTTGGGAGAGCGAATAAGCGGGCGCCGCGCACAGTACCACCTGCCAGTCCAACGCAAAAATCCGGCACATCGCGGCAATCCGTGGATCGGTCCAGCCTTCAATCGCAACCTCGATAATTTGCGTGCCCGGATCACAAAAACCGAGCAATCCCGCCTGCGCCGGGTCATCAATCACCACCGCGCGCGCCCCCGCCAACGCTGCCGCCAAATCAAACAAACCCAAGGCTTTATCGCCAATTTGCATCGCCTCGGCATCAAGGCTCGCCACCCCCATGCTCGCGAGCCATCGATCAAAACTCAGGCGGTTGGCAACCACAAAATCCGCCGGTGGCACGCGCCGTCGCAGCGCAACCTGCGCACTAATCTCAAAGGGTTCCACCGCAAAGCGCAGCGCCTCGATCGCCACCCGCATAAACCGATCCGCATGAGCGGGTTTGGCGCGCACCCCCACCCCTTCCGGCTCACGCCGCGTCACCACCATCCGGCGCACACGCGTTGGCTGCTCAATCACGGTGTAGCCGCGCGCCAACTCCAACGCCTCCAACGCCGCGCGCTGCACCGGCGTCGGTTCAGCACCAACCAGCGGCACGGCGCCCAGCCCATCACGTTGCAACAGCGCAATCGCCAAACCCTCGGTCAAAAACCGGCCCAGCGGCAATGTGCCCCCCGCAGCGATCGGCGCTGCCATAGCCAAAGTAACGTTCGGCGACGCGTCGGTGCCGATGGTGCCCAGCGTTTCCAAATCCTGCACGCTAAACGGCGCGGGCACCACCAAACCGGGCTCGTAAATCTCGGTTATCAGCCCGGCACTGCGCGCCAGATATTGCCCACCAAACGGGACGCGCGCCGCACGCGCGGCACTCATCATCGGGTCGGGCGCGAAGCCGCGCGGCGCGATCGGCAACACCGTCGCTTGCGCGTGATCTAGTCGCAACCGCGCCATCACGCGCTCCCCACCATGCGGGTCAAACACGCTCGCAACGCCGGGCGATCAACCACGCCGGCTGTTTCATCAGCTTCCCCTGCTGGCGACAGGCCAGCGATCCCGAATCCATACCATTCCAGCCCGAAAGCCGCCGCTAAAACTTGGGTCCAGTGATCCAAAGCGGGCTCATGATGCAACTCCAAAATCACCGTCCCCGGATCACAAAACCCAACCATCGCCATGGCACGGCCCGGCCAGCCGATCACCGCCGTCGCACTGGCAAATAACCGCGCTTGCTCGGCGATACCAAGCCCAGCCAGATCCACCGTCTCGAAGGCAAATTCCAGCGCCGCTGCCTCGATCTCTGGCCACCCGACCATCCCCGCCGCCTCCGCGCCACCGACCAACAGGCGCCGGGTGCGTGGCCCCGTTTGGCCAAACCGGAACCGCAACCGATCAAGGGCTGCACGCGCAAACCGCGAGGGCATCGCCGCACCGATCAGGTCGGAGGTGATGATGCGGCTAAAAGCCGTCGGCGCCGTCATCGCCTGATAATCCTGGTCCAACCCAGAAGCAGTCAGCAATTCCGCCTGCCAAGCCAGCAGCACCGGCCCAACCACCGGCAAACCCGGCCCCAGCATCCCGCGCAGCATCATCGCCGCTGGCAGGCCCTTATACAGAAAATGCCGAATATCATCGCTTTGACCACCGGCAATCGGCGTCACAATCGCCTCACTTCGCCCCGGCGCGGCAGGGTGCCGCGCGTCAAAATCACCGCAGGACGGCCCAAACGCGCCGCGCGCCGGGCTAAAAATTATCCGCGATTGCGGATCAAATACCGCGCCCCCGAGCGACACCGAACTCACCGGCGCCAGCGAATACACGCCCACCTGGTCCCAACCCCGATCAACCCCGAACCAATGGATCGCCGCACCGATACCGCGTGGCAAAATATTAATCAGTCGACCGGGCGCATGATGCAGCACCGAATCCGGCGCCCTCGCATTCAAACACGCGTCGGTCCACGCCGCCAGCCCATGCACCTCGCGCAACCCTTCTGCTTCAAAGCGCTCGACCGGTAACAATGATTTAGTCTGTTCCAGCATCCGATAATCCATGCGGTTTCCATGGGAGTAACGTCAAGTCTAAATCAAGCCGAATTATATTTTCATCAAATATTTACAATACTGTTTATATCATAACCCATCCAGTGTGGTTCTCAAAACCGGCCTGAACGCGCATAATGGCGGGCACGTTAAACCAGATGGCAGACGCGGAGACAATAAGTCATGCGCTCAACCTATCGCTCCATTTTCGCCCCCCTCGCTTTTACCCTGATCCTCGCCGCACCCTATGCCCGCGCCGCACCGGCCCGCTTATCGCCGAGCGCCACGATCCTGTCACTCAACGTCACCGGACAAGCAACCCACGCGCCAGACGCGATGACCGCCTCTCTCTTGTTGCAAGCGCAGGACGCTCACCGCGGCGCGGCGCAATCGGCGTTGAACCGGCAGGCCGCATCAATCCTCAGTCAACTACACCGTATCGCGCATCTGCATATCACCACCGGCTTTTATGCGGTCAACGCCGCACAGCAGGGCCATCTTTGGCAAGCGAGCCAATCGATTACCCTGACCTTCAGTGCAGCACCGAACAGTCCCGCCGCCAAACCCGTACTTGCCCTAATCGGCCAGTTGCAGGCCAAAGGGGTCGCGTTGCAGTCGCTCACCGGAACCTTGCAGCCCGCCACCCAAGCCGCCACCCGCGATGCCGCGATCCGCGCCGCCGTCGCGCGCCTGCATCACCAGGAAACCGCGCTCGCCGATGCGCTCGGTCTGCGGGTCGGTCATTTGCGTTCAATCAACATGAATCTGGGTGGTTTGGTGATGCCGATGTTTCATCCGATGGTACTCGCCGCCGCCGCAGCGCCGCCGCCAATGGTGCAACCCGGCCCGGTCAGCGAACGGGTCGATCTCGCCGCCACCATCGCTTTGCACCCGGTGCGCTGATCATCCTTTATTCAGCCACCAACAAATCTGATCGCACCGCCGGAGTGTCAAACCCCAATGACGCGGTGATCGCCGCCGCGCTATCGGCCCAGGACGGCGGACGGAACTCCCGCGTAATCAAGCTTTCCAGCCGGGCGCGATGCGCCGGATCGGTGATCAGCCGCGCAATCACCCGATACGCATCATGCAAATTATCCGGATCAAAATAATCGCAAAACATCCCGCCTGCCTCCGGGATCGATGCTCGACGCGCCGCCGCGACGGTTTTGCCGAAACTCAAACTCTCGGTCACCGGCAAGCCCCACCCTTCGTAAAACGAGGGAAACACGGTGAACAGGCAATTTTGGTACAAGGCCGCCAAATCATGATCATTCGGCGCCTCGATCACCCGCAATAATCCATCGAGGTGATTGGTATTTTCGATTTGCGCCAGCAAATCCGCCGTCTGCCAGCCAATCCGCCCGGCAAACACCAAAGTAGGCACCTGCTCCAGCGGCAACTCGGCCATCAAGCGCCGCCAAACCTTGAAAATCAGCGCATGGTTTTTCCGAATTTCAATGGTCGATACGATCAACACATAAGGCTTGGGCAGCAAAGTGGGTCGGATCGCGCGATCCGGAAACGTCACCCCGATGGGCACAATCCGGGTTTGCGGCACGGCAATCCCCGCTTGGTTGGCAAATTCCAGCACATCCGTGGTCGTTGTATCGGAAATGGTGAACACAATATCAGCCGCTCGCAACATCGGCGTCAGCCACGCCTGATACGGCTCACGGATCCGCGCCATCACGAATTCCGGCCATAAAATCGGGATCAAATCATAAACCATAAAGGCAAAACGCATCCCGAAGCGCTGTTTCAGCCCGTCAACCAGGCTCGGATAATAGCCCCCCTGCCACGAGGCGCCCAGTGCCAAAAACACATCGCCCGGCTGGGGTATCACCGCCTTACCGGCCCGATCGCCGCCGCCGCCGGTCGATGGCGCCGAGGCACCCATCGCGCCGAGCGCACCGCCGCCGCCAAAGCCAAGCCAGCGCCGCAATCCCCGCAGCAAATCGCGCACCGCCCGCCACGACTCCCGCTGCGCCGCGAAGGAAGCGCATTGCGCATTGATCAGCCCGGCCAACGGTGCGCGCAAATCCATCGGCAACCGGCGTCCCCAGCGCCGCAGCCGTGACCGTGGTCGGGGTGCCAGCTCAAGGAGCGGCACGCCCAGCGTCTCAGCGGCTTCGGTCGGACTAACCTCCGCATCAAGCCCAAAGGCTTGCTCGACCCGCGCCTCAACATCCGGCCAGTAAATATCTTCCAGATCAGCGCCGTTGGGCATATGGCGCACAAAGCGCACCGGCTCGCCCATCGCAGCTAAACGCCCCAGCTCGCGATAAATCTCATAGGATAAACGCTGAATACCCGACGGCCGTCTAGCCGCATAAAAATGCGCGAGGAGATCTTCGATATCAACCCATAACGTCATGCTGCACCATCACTTATGATTATGTCAGATTAAGGACGCAACAAGGGCTCAATTGCCACTCACGCTCCACACTCCTGCTCTGGGCCTGATCGGGCTTCGAGTATCCCCGGATGCATCGCTGATCAACACCTGTAACGAGCTACAGGCGCCCTGCGGCCGATGCAACTCTCCGTGATGTGACATATCGTTAACGCGCCTCTCATG
Source organism: Pseudomonadota bacterium (assembly GCA_021828605.1). Next base: position 5,891 of record JAJZEG010000090.1, read on the forward strand.
ATCAACCCACGAGACTAGCCAGGATCGCGAATTCCGTCCAAAACCCCGCTTTCGATCCATGATTCCCTCGAACCCTGATGATACGGAGCCCTTATGCCCACAGCCCTGATCACCGGCATCACCGGCCAAGATGGCGCCTATTTGAGCGAATTGCTGCTGGGCAAATCCTATCGCGTCATTGGCGTGATGCGCCGCTCGGCCTCCTCGGACGTCATTGGCGAACGGCTGCGCTGGCTTGGCATTCTCGACCGGGTCACTTTGGTTGAAGGCAATTTGACCGATCTGGGCAGCCTGATTCGCATTGTGCAGGACCATCAACCCGATGAGGTCTATCATCTGGCGGCACAAAGCTTCGTCGCCACCTCCTGGCAGCAGCCGAGCCTGACCGGCCTGGTCACCGGCCTGGGGGCGGTCACCATGCTGGAAGCGGTGCGTATCGCGCGGCCCGAGGCGCGGTTCTATCAAGCCTCATCCTCGGAAATGTTCGGCAAGGTGCAAGCCGTGCCGCAATCCGAATCCACGCCGTTTTATCCGCGCAGCCCTTACGCCGCCGCGAAATTATACGCCCATTGGATGACGGTGAATTACCGCGAAAGCTTTGGTTTGCATGCGTCATCGGGGATTTTGTTCAACCATGAAAGCCCGCTGCGCGGGATCGAATTCGTCACCCGCCGGATCACCAATGGCGTGGCACGGATCAAGCTCGGCCTCGATACTCATTTAACCCTCGGCAACATCAGCGCCCAGCGCGATTGGGGCCATGCCCGCGATTATGTGCGCGCGATGTGGCTGATGCTGCAACAAAATCAACCCGATGACTATGTTATCGCCACCGGCCGCACCGCCAGCGTCGCCGCTTTCGCCGATATGGCCTTCGCCGCCGCCGGGCTGAAGGCGAGCGATTATTTGCGCACCGACCAAAAACTGATGCGCCCTGCCGAGGTCGAACTCCTGCTCGGCGATCCAAGCAAAGCCGCCAACCATCTCGGCTGGAAAGCCGAAATCACCCTCGAACAGCTCGCCGCCGAAATGGTCGAGGCCGATCTGGCGCGCATCAAAAAAGCCATGGCGTGAGCATAGGGTGACCGCCCCGATCCTGATCACTGGCGCGTCCGGCTTTGTCGGGCGCGCATTGCGCCCCGCCCTCGCCCACGCATTCGGCGCGGCATCCCTGCATCAATTCACCAACGACATCACCGACCGCGCCGCCATCGACAGCGCCATGATGCAGGCTCAACCCGCTATCGTCATTCATCTCGCCGCCATCGCCGCCGTGCCGCAAGCGCGCAACAACCTCACTTATTGTTTCGAGGTCAATCTGACCGGCACGCTGCATCTCGCCGAGGCAATCATCACCCACGCCCCTCATGCAAAACTGATTTATTTCGGCAGCGGTGATTGCTATGGCGCCTCATTCCAATCAGGCGCACCCGCCACCGAAACCACCCTGCTCGCCCCGCTCAATAGCTACGCAGCCTCGAAGGCCGCCGCCGATCTCGCCCTCGGCGCGCTTGCCACCGAGCGCGGATTGCGGTTGCTGCGCCTGCGCCCTTTCAACCAGATCGGCCCAAACATGCCGGAAAACTACGCGATGGGCAGCTTCGCCGCCCAGCTCAAACGCATCCGCGCGGGCACCGCACCGCCGCGTCTCAATGTCGGCAATCTCGATGCCGAGCGCGATATGCTGCATGTCAGTGATGTCGCCGACGCCGTGGTGCGCGCGATCAAACTCAGCCTCGCGGATCGCCTCGCCGAAAATCTGGTGCTCAACCTCGCCTCCGGTCAGCCGCGCCAAATCGGCGCCATGCTCGATGATCTGATCGCCCGCTCGGGCCTGCCGGTCACCATCACCCAAGACCCAACCCGCCTGCGCCCGTCCGACATCCCGCGCGCAGTTGGCGATGCGAGCGCCGCCCAACGCATCCTCGGCTGGACTCCAGCCATCCCCTATCAGCAATGGCTGGATGATCTGCTGGCGCCGTAAACGCGCATCACCCCATCACCTCCACCAGCACCGGGATCGATTTCGCCGCAGGGGTCTGCGCCAACTGATCATGATTGCCTAACGCTAACAACGGATTAGTTTCTGGGTAATAGGCCCCCACCGAGCCGCGCGGAATATTATAGGCAATCGCCGTCAGATTTTCGACCACCCGGTCGATGCCATCAGCGGACAGGGTGCGCAACCGTACTTTCGCGCCGGGCCGCACACCGCGCGCTTCCATGTCCGCCTCGTTCATCAGGACCACCATTCGATCGCCCTTAATCCCGCGATACCGGTCATCATTACTGTAAATGGTGGTGTTATATTGATCATGACTGCGCAAGGTAGCCAAACGCAGCATGTCCGGATTACTCACTTGCGCGGGGTCTTCGCCGAGCCCGTCAAACACCAGAAAATTGGCCTTGCCGCTCGCAGTGTGCCATTCGCGCTCGCTCGCCGGATTGCGCAACCGAAACCCACCTGGCTGGCGCACGCGTTTATTGAAATCGGCGAATAGATCGGGATAGACCGCCTCGATCGCATCGCGAATCCGATCATAATTCGCGACATAGCCATCCCAATCGATATGCGTGTGTTGATCAGGGAAAATCGCCTTCGCCATGCCGCAGACAATGGCGACTTCCGAGCGCAGATCGGCACTCGCGGGTTCTAACAATCCGCCCGATGCATGCACAAAACTCATACTATCCTCAACCGTCACCGATTGTAGCACCCCGTTTTGCGCATCAAGTTCACTGCGCGCCCGGCACGGCAAAATCAACGCCTCTCTGCCATGCACCACATGCCCGCGATTAAGCTTGGTATTCACCCCAACGGTCAGGCCGATCTCGCGCATCGCGGCCTGCACCCGCTTTGTGTCAGGGACAGCCGCCACAAAATTACCGCCCATCGCCAAAAACACCCGCACCTCGCCGCGTAGCATTGCCTCGATACTGGTCACCACCCCATGCCCATGCGCGCGCGGCGGTGCGAACTTAAATACCCGACCCAACTGATCCAGATAAGCCTCGGTCGGCTTTTCATCGATCCCGACCGTGCGATCACCCTGCACATTCGAATGACCGCGCACCGGCGAAATCCCGGTCCCCTCCCTGCCAATATTGCCGCGCAGCAGGAGCAGGTTCACGCATTGTTGAATATTCTCCGAACCATGCTTATGCTGGGTAATCCCCATGCCAAACATCAAAATAACCGATTTTGCACCGCAATAAATATCGGCAACCTGTTGCAACATCTCGCGCGTCAACCCGGATGTTTCAATAATATCATCCCACGTCGTCGCATCCAAATCAGCAACCAGCGCGTCGAATCCTGTGGTATGTTCAGCAATAAACGCATCATCGAGCACAGCGGGCCGACCCTGCGCCTTCGCCGCGCGATCCGCCTCGATCACCAGTTTCATCACGCCTTTCAGCGCCGCAACATCGCCGCCGATTTTCACCTGACAATAGAGATGCGCGATCTTGGCGCCATTCAACAGCATATCCTGGGTGCTTTTCGGATCGGCGAACCGCTCTAACGCCCGCTCGCGCAGCGGGTTAAACACCACGATCCGCGCACCGCGCTTCGCTGCATCGCGCAGCGTGCCCATCGCGCGCGGCGAATTGGTGCCGGGATTTTGGCCGATATTCAGAATCATGTCGGCATGTTCAAAATCTTCGAGCACCGCCGTGCCTTTGCCAATCCCAATCGATAGCGGCATCCCCCGGCTGGTTGGCTCGTGGCACATATTCGAGCAATCGGGAAAATTATTGGTCCCCACTAACCGACCGAGCAGCGCAAACAAAAACGCCGCCTCGTTCGATGTCCTGCCCGACACATAAAACTCCGCCTGATCGGGGCTGCTCATCGCGTTGATATGCCGCGCGATAATCGCAAACGCCTCATCCCACGAGACCGGCACATATTTATCCGACGCCGCATCATAGCGCATCGGCTCGGTCAACCGCCCTTGCTGTTCGAGCCAATGATCGCTCTGTGCGGCCAGTTCGCTCACTGTGTGGCGCGCAAAAAATTCACGTGTCACGCGCTTATCGGTGACTTCCCAGGCAATCGCCTTGGCACCATTTTCGCAAAACTCGAAGGACGAGGTATGTTTCGGATCGGGCCACGCACAGCCGGGGCAATCAAAGCCCTCAGGCTGATTGGCCGCCAACAACGCCCGGCTACCACGCGCCACCACGCTTTGCTGCCGCAGCGCCTTCGCCGTTGCCGCAAGCGCACCCCAACCGCCCGCCGGCGCGTCATAGGGCGCAAAAATCTCATCCTGCTGTGCCATTTTTAGTCCTTTATCCAGCCAACCGGCCATTATGGAACTCAATAACCGCTAACCCTTGCCAAGTAAGCGCAACGGCGCACGGATCAACCGCACGCACATCACCCACCCGATCCCACCGCTTGGAGCCCACGCCATCTCGCCCTATATTAACTGGACCCCATTGGTCCTGATCAGAGGAGCATCCATGTTTATCGAAACCGAACCAACCCCCAATCCCGCAACCCTGAAATTCCTCCCCGGCCGCGTCGTGCTCGATGCCGGCACGGTCGATTTCGCCGACGCCGATGCCGCCAGCATCAGCCCGCTCGGTGCGGCGTTATTCGCGCTGCCCGGCACCAGCCGGGTATTTTTCGGCCTGGACTTCGTCTCGGTCACCAAGTCTGAGGCGGTCGAATGGTCCGCGCTGCGTCCGCAAATTTTGGGCGCGATTATGGAGCATTTTCTGACCGGTCAGCCGTTGATGGCGAGCGATGCCGCCAGCGCGCATGAGGATGTTGATCCCGCCGATCTGGAAATTGCCAACCAAATCAAAGAATTGCTCGATACCCGCGTGCGCCCTGCGGTTGCCGGCGATGGCGGTGATATTGTGTTTCGCGGCTTTCGCGATGGCATCGTAACTTTGCATATGCAAGGGGCCTGCTCGGGCTGCCCCTCCTCGACGGCGACGCTGAAAATGGGTATCGAAAACTTACTGCGCCATTATATTCCCGAAGTGAAAACGGTGCAGCAAGTCGCTGCCTGATCCTGAATTGCCTCACGGAGATATCCATGACTCTCGATGATTCCGCGCTCGATATTTTATTTCGCAGCGCGCGCAGTAAAAACGCCTGGACTGATCGCCCGGTGAGCGACGAAACCCTGCACGCTTTATATGATATTTTGAAATTCGGCCCGACCTCGGCGAATTGCTCGCCCGCGCGCTTGGTCTTTATTCGCACCCAAGAAGCGCGCGACAGACTGAAACCCACCCTCAATCCGGGCAATATCGAGAAAACCATGTCCGCCCCGGTCACGGTCATCGTCGCCCATGACCCGCTATTTTACGAGCATTTGCCGAAATTATTCCCCCACGCCGATGCGCGCGCCTGGTTTTCCGGCAACCCCGATCTCGCCGAGGAAACCGCGATGCGCAATAGCACCTTGCAAGGCGGCTATCTGATCATGGCCGCCCGCGCGCTCGGCCTCGATGTCGGGCCGATGTCGGGCTTTGATAAGGACAAGGTTGATCGCGCCTTCCTCGCCGATCATGGCTGGAAATCGAATTTCCTGATCAATCTTGGCTATGGCGTCAGCGATGATCCTTTCGCGCGCAGCCCGCGCCTCGATTTCGAGGAAGCCTGCCGTCTGATTTGATCATGACCCCCCGCTTGCCGCACCGGATTCTCGCCCTCGATGCCTCCGGTGCGCTGGCTTCAATCGGGCTTCTCGATGGTTTGTCGCTGATAGCCGACCGACAAGCCCCGAGCGGTTCCGGCCTCACCGACCGCCTCGCTGTGATGCTCGCCGAAACCTTGGCCGAAGCCAAGGAAAAGGCCGCGATTGACCCGGCATCGATCGAGGCGATCGCGGTGATGATCGGCCCCGGCAGTTTCACCGGCATCCGCGCCAGCCTCGCTTTGGCTTATGGTTTTGGCCAAGCCTTAACCATCCCGATCCATGGCGTGCGCCTAACCGATGCGTTCCAACAGGATCTGCCCAGCCTGACCCGCCCGCTCTGGATCGCAGCATCTGCGCGGCGCGGCCATGTATTCATTGAACGCGCCGGTGCGGTGGCGTGTTACGCCGAGGCCGATCTGCCGATCCCCTCGATGCCGGTCGCACTCGCCGGTGAGCGGGCTGATTGGCTGGCGGCGCAGTACGGCGCGCGGGATGTGGATGTTGAGTTGACCGAGGCGCGTCTGCCCAGCCTGCACAGCATCGCTGCGGCGCTGCGCATCCGCATTGCAACGGGTGGCGCACCCATCGAAGCCCTACCGCTCTATGTTGAGCCGCCGCTCGCGAAGCTGCCGACGCGCGCCCTACGCCCCGCACCGCAATGACGGTGATGCCGCCCGCTTCGTTCGCACCCGCCTCGTTCGCACCCGCCTCGTTCGCTCACGTCGCCGTGCTCGCTTATTTGCAAAATGCCTGCTTTCCCGATGATCCCTGGCCGGAATCCGCGTTCGCCGCGTTGCTGGTCGATCCGCCCGGCTTTGGCCTGATCGCCACCAACACAGCGCCGGTCGGCTTTGCGCTCGCGCGCCTGATCATCGATGAAGCCGAAATCATCAGCCTTGGCATTCTGCCCGCATCACGTCGGCGCGGGGTGGGCGCGTTGATATTGAACCAGTTGACCGACCAGTGCCGCGCGCGCGGCGCGACCTGCCTGTTCCTCGAAGTCGCCGCCCCAAACCTGGCCGCCACCACACTCTACCGCTCCCACGGATTTGCCGAGGCGGGCAAACGTCGCCAGTATTACCCGAACGGTGATGACGCGCTGGTTCTGTGTCGGGCGTTGTGATTGGTTTTTCGGTTGCGGTGGTTATTTGAGATTATATCATCACGCGTTGGGCGTGGATCGTTGAGCGGGAGGGCAAGGAAATTTGGGGTTGGGGTTATCCTTTACGTTATCGAGCACCCACCATATAAATATCAGCCGTCGGTCGAGCGGATC
>JAJZEG010000346.1 GCA_021828605.1 Pseudomonadota bacterium
TTCGAGAATCGCCTGGGCTTGTTGCGGTTCGCCGCCGAGGGCGAGCGAGAAGCCGTAATTGACTTTGGCCGCGCGCATGGCGGGATCGATGGCGAGGGCTTTGCGAAAAGCCTGATTGGCGGCGGGAATGTTGCCCAGCTCGTCATTGGCGACGCCGAGATCACTCCAGGCTTTGGCATCACGCGGATTGTCATGCACGGCGGCGGAAAAGGCCGCCACGGCGGCTTTGGGGTTGCTGTTCATCAGGCACCGCCCGAGACCGATTTGCGCGCCGGGGGCATGATGATTGATGCTGAGCGCGGCATTGTAAGCTGGAACCGCTTTGGCGCAGAGATGCATTTCATAATAGGCATCCGCCTGATCGACCAGTGCCGCGACATTGCGGGGATGGTCTTTCAACACCGCCTTGGTGACATTGAGCGCCATTTGTGGATCGCCACCCGCGAGTGCGGTGGTTGCGACATTGAGGGTGCTGGTGCCGATTTTGATTTGCTCGGGTGGTTTGCTGCCGCAACCACCGAGGAGCGACAGGCTGACGAGCATGATGGCGCTGGTGCGATAAAACTGGGTCATGGCGCAAGCATAGACTAATGGCCACCGAAATGCTTGAGCTCAACCATCACATTATGGGCCGCCGGCCCGATAATGACCGCAAACAGGCTAGGTAAAATGAACAAAATCATCGGCACGGTCAGTTTCACCGGCAGGCTGGCGGCGCGTTCTTCGAATTGTACCAGGGCTAGCTGACGCAGTTCAGCCGACAGGTTGCGCAAGGCCGAGGTGAGCGGTGTGCCGTAGCTCAGTGCCTGGATCAAGGTGCCGGACAGGCGCTTGAACGCCTCGATATTGGTGCGGTCGCGCAAATTGGTCAAAGCGGTTTCGACCGTGGCGCCAATTTGCAACTCGCGCACGGTGAGCAGGAGTTCCTGGGAAAACTCGGCATGCAAAGAGCGCATTTCATCGGCGACGCGCTGCAAAGCGGACTGCAAGCCCAGGCCGGAATCGACGCAGATCACCAGCATGTCCAACCCATCGGCGGCGCCGCTCTCGACTTTGCTTACATAATTCTGGCGTATGCGCTGGAGCACCATTTCCGGGGCGAGCATGCCGACAATGAGTGAAACCGCCGCCGCGACCATCACGTAAGCCGGGCGTTTGCCCAAAGCAAAGCCGACGATGAGGGCAATTGTCGGCAAAATCAGCATGAGCAGGACTTTGGTGCCCAGGAACAGGCCAAAGGCCGATCGGCTGCGCATGCCCGCACTTTCCAGCACATGCTGGAGTTCGTTGATGGTTTTTTTCGACAAAATCCCGCGATTGACGAAAAACATGCCAACGGCGCTGATCCGTTCGACCAAAGCAGCGCCACCGGGACGGACATGAGCCTGGGGCGCGCCACCGGTATCGATGGCGAGTGAAATCCGGCGGCTCAAGGCTTCGCGCTGCGTGATATCGCGCATCAGCACGATGCCACTCACGACAATGACCAAAATCAATCCGACAATAAATAAAATCGTGAAGGGAATCAGCATGGGCTAGCGGACGGAATTCAGGGTGCCACGGATCATCCAGCGCATCACCGCCTGACCGATCACCAGGAGCACGAACGCGATACCGAGCGCCTTGTTGCCATAATGGGTGAAAAACAATTTATGGGCGTAAGCGGGACTAATGAATAAGAGGCCAAGCGTGGTCAAGACTGGCATCGAGGTCAGGACAGTGGCGCTGGTGCGCGCCTCGGAGGTCAGGGCGAAGCCGCGCTGGCGAATGGCGACACGGCGGCGAATCACCGACGAGAGCGTTTCCAGTGTCGCGGCGATGCTGCCGCCCGATTTTGCTTGCAGCGCGATGGCTGCGGCGAAAAAGCCATATTCGGCGATTTTGTTTTCATTGGCGATTTGCCTAATCGCATCTTCCATCGGCACGCCAATGGCCAGAAAATCGGCAAGGCGGGCAAATTCGGTGCGGGTCGGCTCCTGGGTGTCACGCACCACCACCCGCAGCGCTTCGACGACCGGAATACCGACGCGAACTGAGCGGACGACCGCATCAAGCGTATCGGGGAATTGCTCGAATAATTTCCCCCGGCGCGACTGGTTCATGGTGCCGAAAACCGCGCGGCAGGTTAACAGGAACAATAACGGGCCGCCGATTGGCACCAGGATCGCCCGGTGGCCGAACAGCGAAATCGCGATATAGGTTATCACCAGACTAGCGACGAGGATGAGCAGCAGTCCAAGAATCCGGTTAATCCGGTAGTACCGACTTTGATACGGATCGATATTCAGAAGTTTTTCGCCAATATCGCGCAGATATTTGGTTTTATCGACTTTCCGTTGCAGGGAAACATCGTCTTGGTCAATAATCGGGGTATTGTCGGAAATATCACCCGCTGCGCGCAGCCGATTGCGGAAATGGTGATCGTTTTCAAACTGACCGGCGGTCCACCGTCCTGCAATCAAAATGAACAGAACCAGCGGCACCACCAAGGCCAGAAAAATGACCGCCTGATGCGTCATCCGGCAGCTTCTTCGAGGGCCGCTTGCCAGACCCGATCAAGCCGGTAGTAGCTAAGTTTATCCAGGAAGGCCGAGCGTACCGGCATGACTTTATATGCGCCGAATAATTTGCCATCCGTGGTTTCACCTTGAACTTCATATTTGAAGATGGTGTTGAGCAGCGGGGTTTCGTCTTCGGCGCCCGCAATTTCGGCGAGTTGGACCAGGCGGCGACTGCCATCGCGCTGGCGTTCGACCTGGATAATCATATGGACGGCGGACACGATTTGCGCCCGCACCGCGCGCAAAGTGAGTCCGACATTGGCCATTTGCACCATGTTTTCGATACGCGAAATGGCATCGCGCGGGGTATTGGCGTGGACCGTGGACATCGAACCGTCATGGCCGGTATTCATCGCTTGCAACATATCAAACGCTTCGGGTCCGCGCACTTCGCCGACGATGATGCGGTCGGGACGCATGCGCAGCGCATTGCGCACCAGATCGCGCTGGTTGACT
>JAJZEG010000426.1 GCA_021828605.1 Pseudomonadota bacterium
CGATGCAGCGCGCGGTGGTCGGGTTAGTGGGGTTTGCGATTGTCGCCGCTTTGCTCGCGGTGCGCGGACACACGCCGGAATCGCTGCGCTGGCTGCGCACCCGTGACCCTGAACGCGCCGAAACCGAGGCCATCAAGTTCTACGGCGCGCAAGCCGCCGCCCGGCTGGCGGTGATTGATGCAGATCACATTTCGCCGCGCGATGTCGGCTGGACCGATCGGCTGATGCCGCTCAAACTCGGATGCAGTATCGCGATGGCATTTGGCGATGTCGCCGGGTTTGGCATGATCACCTATGTGGTCGGTCCGTATTTTTTCAAATCCCTCACGGCAGGGATTTTGCTCGCGGCAAGCCTTGCCGCCGTGCTCTCAGGCACCGCCTTTTTACTGGGCGACCGGGTCGGGCGGCGGGTGTTTCTGGTGGGGGGCTATGCGGGCTGTGCGGCGATCAGCCTGGGCATCTGGTTCGCCCAACCCTGGTGGTTGGGTCATGGCGGGCGGTTTCTGGCCTTGGTATTTTTGCTTAATATCGTGATCAATATTGCCTATATGGCCGAAGACACGTTCAAAGCCGAAATCTGGCCCACGGCCCGGCGCGGGCGAATGACCGCCTTGGTGCGCTTCACCTCCATTGGCCTGTATGCAACGATGGTGCTGCTCACGCAGCCTTTGGCGATTGCCGATTTCCTGGCGCTCAATACCGGCTTTTGGGTGGTCGGGCTGCTCGGCGCCTTATTATGGTTCGCTTATGGTCGCGAAACCGGGGCAGGGGTGTCGCTCGGCGTCGCCTCTGGCGAGAGCGGGGTCGGATAGGAGGAAAAATGCTCATCGATAGCCATTGCCATTTGGATTATTTCACGCCCGAGGAACGCGCACTCGTCATCGCCCGCGCACAAGCGGCGGGGGTCACCGAGATGGTGACCATCGGCGTCACCCTCGCGCAATCGGTCACCGCCATCGCGATGGCCGAGGCAAACCCCTCGGTCTGGGCCTGTGTCGGCGTGCATCCGCATCATGCGGGGAGCGAAGGGCCGGTTCCTGATCCGCACGCGATTGCCGCCCTCACCACCCATCGCAAAGTGATCGGCATTGGCGAATCGGGGCTTGATTACTTCTACGATAAAGCACCGCGTGACGTGCAGGCGCGTAATTTTGCCGCCCATATCAAAGCCGCTCAACTCACCGGCCTGCCGCTCGCGATCCATGCGCGTGACGCCGATGATGACATCGCGACCATGTTAGAGGCGGCCTACGCCGATCAACCTTTCAGGTTTTTGCTGCATTGTTTTTCATCCGGTCGCGGCTTGGCCGAACGCGCGCTGGCGTTGGGCGGCTCAATTTCCTTCTCCGGCATCCTCACCTTTCCGCGCTCGGATGACTTACGCGCGATTGCGCGTGATGTGCCGCTTGAGCGGCTGTTAGTGGAAACCGACGCGCCGTATCTCGCCCCGGTGCCATTGCGCGGCAAGCGTAATGAGCCGTGCAACATTGTGCATACCGCCCGGGTGCTGGCCGAGGTGAAGGGCGTGACTGAGGCAAGCCTGGCCGCGCAAACCACCGCCAATTTCCGCGCCCTTTTCGCCAAAGCCGCATGAAATTCAGCCTCACTGTGCTGGGCACGGGCGGCTCGGCGGGCCTGCCGCAAATTGGCGGCGCGGATGGCGCGGGTGATTGGGGGGGCTGCGATCCCACCGAGCCGCGCAACCGGCGCAGCCGCGCCAGCGTGGTAATCAGCACTCCTGCGGGCAATCTGCTGATCGACACCAGCCCGGAACTGCGTCAGCAACTCACCAATGCTGGCATCGGCAAAATCGATGCGGTCCTGTTCACCCATGCCCATGCCGATCATATTGCCGGGTTCGATGAAATCCGCATTCTCAACCGCATCCTGGGCCAGCCAATGCCCAGTTTCGCCAACGAAGCGACCTGGGCCGAACTGCGCCAGCGTTTTGACTATGCCTTCGCCCCCTGGAGCGGGAGCGGATTTTACCGGCCAGTACTCGATATTCAGCAAGTCGCGGCGGGAGAAACCCTGCCAATCCTCGGTTTGCCGATCCAACTGCTCGATCAGGATCATGGTTTCATGCGCTCACTCGGCCTGCGCATCGGCGATCTCGCTTATTGCACCGATGTGGTGCGTTTTGCGCCTGCCGCATTGGCAGCGTTGCACGGGGTTAAAACCCTGATCATCGACTGCTTCACCAGGGGTGCGCCGCATCCCACCCATGCCAATCTGGATCAAGTGCGCGCCTGGGTCGATGCCCTGCGCCCAACCCGAACCATCCTGACCCATATGGGGCCGGACATGGATTATCACTTTTTACGAACCACCCTGCCGCCCGGCATCGAGCCGGGTTATGATGGCATGGTCATCGAGGGGAATTGCCATGGGATTTGAACCATCATTCGACAAGCTCGCCGCCGTCGCGGTGCAGGTGGGCGTTAATTTGCAGCCGGGTCAGGCGCTGATTATTCAGGCACCCCTTGTCGCGCAAAATCTGGTCGCCGCCATTGCCGCCTGCGCCTATCAGGCCGGGGCAAGCCTGGTGTTACCCTTCTACACGGATGAAAAACTGGCGCGCATGCGCATCGATCTCACCCAAGGTGCCGCGCTCGATGCCGCACCGGGCTGGCTCTATGAGGGCATGGCGCGCGCGATCACCGAAGGTGCTGCGGTGCTCAGCGTGGTTGGCATTAACCCGATGTTAATGGCAGGCGCCGACCCCGCGAGCCTCGCGCGAACCCAACGCGCGCAAGGGGTGGCGATGCGCACTTATCGCGATGGCATCACCCGCTTTGCCACTAACTGGTCCGCCGTGGGTTATGCCGCACCGGCTTGGGCGCAAGCGATTTTCCCTGACGACCCGATTGACGAGGCCGTGCAAAAACTCTGGCACGCGATCCTCGCGGTCAGCCGCGCCGACCAACCCGACCCTGCCGCGTCCTGGCGCGCCCACACCGACCGGCTGGCGGCGCGCTGTGCCAGGCTCAACGGCAAACGCTATGACGCGCTGCAT
>JAJZEG010000245.1 GCA_021828605.1 Pseudomonadota bacterium
CCTGAGGGTAGCGCAGCGGCGTCAGCGACAAAGGCTGAATTACCGATAATTACCAAGGAAATGAGGAGCGATATGCGCTTGAACTTGCCCATGATGTTACAGATGGGTCAGCGTTGACATCATTTGATTAGCCGTCGTGATCACCTGGCTATTCATTTCATAGGCACGCTGCGCGGTAATCAGATCCGTAATTTCGCTAACGACATTAACATTCGAGTTTTCAACAAAACCTTGCATGACCTGCCCAAATCCGGGCGCGCTGGGAACGCCGGTCACCGGATCGCCGGAGGCCGCAGTCTGGACAAACAAATTTCCGCCTTGCGCTGCCAGCCCAGCGTCATTGGGGAAGGTCGCAAGTTGTAATTGACCAACCGTTTGCGGTGCGGTTTGCCCGGAAATGGAAACTTGCACCTGACCCGAGGCATTGATGGTGACATTGGTGGCATTGGTTGGGATTTGGATCCCTGGTTGCACCACATACCCAGCGCTGGTCACAATCGTGCCATCGGGAGCCAGAGCAAATGTGCCATCGCGCGTGTAGGCCGTTTGACCCGAAGGCAGCGTGACTTGGAACCACCCGTTACCAGAAATGGCGAGGTCGAGTGAATTCGAAGTTTGTTGCAAATTACCCTGCTGATCGATCCGATACACCCCAGCTGTGCGCACACCCAGGCCGATCTGCGTACCCGTTGGGATAATCGTTCCTGCCGCCGAACTATTAGAGCCCGGGCGAGCCAGATCCTGGTAAAGCAAATCCTGAAACTCGACACGGCTTCGCTTGAAGCCCGTCGTTGTCATATTTGCGATGTTATTCGCGATAACTTGAACATTGGTTTGCTGGGCCTGCATGCCGGTTGCAGCAACATCGAGAGCGCGCATTAATGTTTATCCTTTGTGGGTTAGCTGTTAGCCGGGCCAAGCAGTTGGCTGATCGCGGTTTGACTGCGCGATTGCTCAGCACTGATAAATTGCGCGAGCATCTGAAAGTTCTGGCTTGCCCGCATCATCCGGGTGATTTCAACAACAGGCTGTACGTTTGATCCCTCGATCGCGCCTTGGATAATTGCCGGATCACTGACCGTCTGTGTTGGGCCGTTGGGTTTCAGCAAGCCGCCGCCTGCCGCCACCAAATCTGATTGATTGGCAACCTTTACCACGGCAATCTGGCCAAGCACGCCGGTCTGGTCGCTCACAGTCCCATCCGCGGCAATGGTGAGCGGCCCGCCATGGGCGGGGACCTGAATGGGCGAGCCGCCACTATCCAGAACCGGCTGTCCGTTCATCGTGCCAATGGTGCCATCGGCAAGCAGCGTGAATGATCCATCACGCGTAAGCCGAACACCTTGATTCGTTTTTATCGTGAAATATCCATCCCTGGTGACGGCGAGATCAAGCGGGTTGCCCGTTACCTTAAGCGGTCCGGCGCGTTCACTGCGCCAGGTGCCGGGTGAGTAGGTGTAGGAGACGGTACGCGCCCCCGGCGGCGCCTGTACACGGCGCATTTGATCCGTCCAACTCGCGGATTTTTGATGAAGGGCCTGATAACCCGGGGTTGAAACATTCGCGATATTATTGGCAATCACATCAATCTGCCGCGAGGCGGTGGTCATGCGTGATAGAATGATCGATGTTGTGTTTTGCATAGAGTCTCGCTGGTCCTCAATGTGAACTTACCCAAACGATGCTCGATAATGGTTAATACTTCATTTCGATCCATCGATTTAATCGAATGGTGCTCAAAAATTTTTGCCCACCCGGTTTACTGAAACTTAAGAATAATTCGCCATGATTTGCATATCGCGGACCGGCTCTCTGATGAAGCGGCCAAATTGCTCGCGCTGAGAAAGGATTGTTAATGGCAAAACCAGCGGCAACAGACGTTCAGGCCAGTGAAGCGCCTCCAGCCAAATCGACATTGGGTAAAAAACTGATCATCGGTGCGGGAGGATTGCTGATTGTCGCAGCTCTCGGCGGTGCGGGCTTAATGTATTCCGGCATTCTGCACCGTCCGGCCAAGGCGGTGCACAAACTCGTCCCGCCGATGGATGTGTTCGTCCGCGTTCCACAAATCGTTGCGAATCTCAATACCGATGGCGGATCGACCTCCTACATTAAACTAAAAATCAGCCTAGCCTTCCCCAACCACACCAAAATCAAACCGATCAAGGCACGCATGCCGGAAATCGTTGACGTGGTGCAAACATTTTTGCGCTCGGAGACACCACAAGCCTTGCAGGGCAGGGCAGGGACTGCCGCCTTGCGAACGGGAATTCAATCGCGCTTGCGGATGTTGCTGGCTCCGGTGAAACTACGCCGCGTTTTATTCGAAGCCCTAATCATCCAATGAGCAACCTCTCGCGCGACAAGGATGTTCCGAACAATGGCGGCGATAATCAACACCCTACCGTACCTGACGCGCCGGTGCGGGTCACGATTGCGGCTTTGGTTGATCAAAACAAAGTATCCTACGAGCGACTGCCCATGGCAGAAATCGTCTTTGATCGACTGACCCGCATTTTTGCGAATGATTTGCGTAATTTGATGCAGGTCACTGCCGATGTTGAATTGGTGTCGTTGCGATCAGTGCGCCTATCGACCTGCCTGGAACAGGTCGCTCAGCAACATCTTTTGATCGTTTTTCGCGCTTTGGACTGGGACAATCTGGCGCTACTCGCATTTGACGCCGCTTTTGTGCAGCATCTGGTCGAAGTGATGTTGGGCGGGCGCCATTCAGACAGCAACGCCACACCGAAATCTGGTGGATTTACGCTGATCGAGTCCAATATTGCGGATCGGGTGGCAAAGCTTATTTTGCGTAACTTGACCGCGAGTTTTGCACCGCTGGCTGAGGCCCGTTTTAAGGTTGATCGTATTGAAAATGATCCACGTTTTGCAGCGATCGGTCCGGTAACGGGCTCTGGATTAAACGTGGTGATGCAAGTGCGCATCGAGGAGCGGGTTGGGCAGGTAACCATGATTTTGCCGTTTGCCACGCTGGAGCCGG
>JAJZEG010000309.1 GCA_021828605.1 Pseudomonadota bacterium
TGAGGCTGTTATGGCATAGGAGCCCGCATCTGCGAAAGGGGAAAATTTGATTGGGTGTCGGGTTGCGGTTGATCGCGTACTGTTTGGGATGTTGGTGGGCGTGGAGGGGTGCTGATTGACAGATTATCTGGGGTATTGTTCGATTGAATGATAAGAGTGGAGATTGGCAATGATTATTGTGACCACGCATGAGATTAAACATCGGGAAATCAAGCATGTTGTGGGTGCGGTTTATGGCACGGCGGTTCGCTCGCGGAGTTTTTTTGGGTTGATTGGTGCGGTCGTTATTTGGCGGGAGCCAGGGCGGTTTTATTAGATCAATATTGGTTTAGGTCGAATCGAAAGATTCGAGCTAAATCAATGAAATTGATCGGCAAACAAAGGCCAGAGTGTGATTGATGATAAGCAATCGCGCTCTGAAATGACCAATCTAGCGCGCGATCAGGCGCTACAGGTTTTGACCGAGCATGCCGAGCAGCTTGGGTGTGATGCGGTGTTGTCGATGCGGTTTGATGCGTGTGAGTTGATGGGAAGTATGACCGAGATTACCGCTTATGGGACCGGGGTGGTGCTGGAGCCGGAGTAGGGGGCTGGGTAGGGGTTTGCTTTGGCCATGGTTATGAAATCACTTTGGTTGGAAAGCCGTTTTGGATGATTGTTCGAGGTCTCGGCCCTGCTGATTCAATCGATGAACTCACCGCATTGCTTCATGCCGCTTATGCTGCTCTCGGTCGGCTTGGTTTTAATTATACCGCCGTCGATCAAAGCGAGGCGGTCACGCGAGACCGCATCGCCCGTGGTGATTGTATTGTGGTAACGGATGCCGACAGACTGATCGGCACACTGACATTCATGGCCCCAGGTCAGTGTTGGCCCGGAACGCCCTGGTATCGGCGGCCCGATGTTGCGGTGATCGGTCAATTTGGCGTGCACCCTGATGATCAGCGGCGCGGCGTTGGATCGCTCTTGTTACGGGAGGCGGAACGGATGGCCGAACGATGCGGGGCCTCAGAATTGGCGCTCGACACGGCAGAAGGTGCCGATCATTTAATTGATTGGTATCGGCGTCAGGGATACCGAATTGTTGAACAGGCGCAATGGGAAAATAAGACCTATCGGAGTGTTATTATGAGCAAATATGTGGGTGATGATGAAATTTAGGCGGGCCGGGCGATCTCTGGCGGTAGGCGAGGTGACGGGGAAATTTCCGGGGGTGGCGTGATGCGGGGTTGGTTGATATCGTTGACCGAGCGCGCGATTGGGACTCGGGTTTGACCGCTGGGCGATTGAGCCAGAATGATCGAGGTTTTGGGGGTATGGTTTGAGATGCGGATGAGTTGGAATGAGATTGGGGCGAGGCCAGCTTGGTTTGTTGAGGCGTGGCGCGACGCGGCGGATGAAAAAGGCGGGTTGGGTGACGTTAACAACGCGCGCGGCTGGGGCATGACCGGTCCGGACTTGGTCGGATGAGCAGGGGATTGCAGGGGGTGGGCAGTGTTCTGGCGCACCATCGGCAAGGCGATCACACAATAATCGATGATGCGGCTCAGCCAAACGTGCCCTCAAAAAAATATAAAATTCTCGATCTGTTTTGCTGCGCGGGCGGCGCGGCAAAGGGGTTTCAGCAAGCAGGTTTCGAGGTTGTCGGTGTCGATATTGATCCGCAGCGGAACTACCCGTACCGCTTCATCCAAGCGGATGCGCTCACACTTGCGCCTGAATTTCTGGCGGGTTTCGATGCGATTCATGCGTCGCCGCCCTGTCAATCCTATTCCGATTTGGCGAAGCGGAACGGCAATGCCGATGCGTGGCCACGCTTGATTGAACCGGTTAGAGCCATGTTAGAAAAAACGGGATTGCCCTATGTGATTGAAAATGTCGACGGTGCGCCGCTGATAAATCCTGTCGTGTTGTGCGGCACGATGTTTCCTGGTTTGCGCGTTCTGCGGCATCGGCTGTTTGAGACGAATTTCCCGCTTACCGCGCCGCCGCACGGCAAGCACCCTAAAGTCCATACGTTCGACAAGCGCAAGTCTCATTACGGCAAAACCAATGATATGGTCGATTTTGTACAGGTGACCGGCGGCGGCAACTGCACGATCGCCGCGGCGCGCGATGCGATGGGCATCGACTGGATGAGCAAGCGGGAATTGAACGAGGCCATACCACCCGCTTATACCAAGCATATTGGTCAACAGTTGAAGGCCTATATTATCCAGAGCCAAGCCGCGCAAAATTCAAGGCAAATAAAAAATGCGTGAGCCGGGCTCGAAAGAAAAAATCCGTCGATTTTTGCTGGCCAATGTTGGGCGTGTTCTGTCATCCGGGGAGATTCAGGAGGCCGCAGGCGGTGTCGCCGAATGGGCGCGACGAACCCGCGAACTGCGCGATCAGGAAGGTTGGGCGATTCTCACCCATAATGACAGCGCCGACTTGAAGCCGGGCCAGTATTGTTTGGAGACAGAACCGACTGTCAGGAGAGATGTTTCGTTTGATCGCGCCATTTCGGCAAAATTGCGCGCCGAGGTGTTGGACCGTAATGGTTTCACCTGCCAGATGTGCGGTTTGACGCCGGGAGAGACTGACCCGGCAACCGGGCGCAAGGTGCGCCTGCATCTTGGCCATATCAAGGACAAAAGCCTTGGTGGAAAGGATGAAGCATCCAATCTGCGCGCGCTCTGTTCAACCTGCAATCAGGGTGCGAAGAACATCACCACGGAA
Source organism: Pseudomonadota bacterium (assembly GCA_021828605.1). The sequence continues at coordinate 2,722 of JAJZEG010000309.1, forward strand.
AAGCCCACGGGGCTTTGGCTGTTGTCGCAAATCAGGCGGGCGGGATTGGACGAACAGCGCGCGGTTTTTGACTGGTTAAGGAAAAAATTCGGCGCATGACGGATCGGCTGGCGCGCGCGTGTGCCTGATCTGAAATCCGTTGGATTTCAGATTAAAACTGGGCAGCAGTAAAGCAGCGAGACGATGCGTGGGGCGTGGCGCGAAATTATGAGCGCGGGGCGGCGGCGCGGGAGAGGCGGTCGTTGATGGCGGTGCCGATATCGTGGGCGGGGATTGGGCT
>JAJZEG010000295.1 GCA_021828605.1 Pseudomonadota bacterium
ATGGCCGCTGGACCAATGGGCGGAGCGTGATTCCAGCCGAACTGGTGCGGGGAGAAAAAATCATTCTCGCTCCTGCCGCCACCCTGGCCTATCCCGCCGATCAGCGAACCAGCCAGCACGCCGCCGCATGATGCGTGATCACACCCGTTTGCGCTCACCGCGCGCGGGGCGATTCCGCCGGTTCGCCAATCAAAATCCAACACGAAACCGTGTTTTGGCCACCGGGAACCAAATTGCTAACATCCATCGCGGTGCGGCATGGCGTCGTCCGGACCGGAAACCCGTCAATAACGCTGAACCCCCCACCGGAGCCGCGCCACATCATGACCAACACTGTGTCAACCTCCATCTCCACCGGCATCACTCTTACCCCCACCGGCATAGGCCAAGCCCCTTTCATCATCACCAGCACCGGCACGATCAACCCCGCCGGCTATAGCGCAATCGGCGTCTATGGTTCGGCGGCAATCGGCAATGCCCTGTATCTGGTTAATGACGGCTTGATCACCGGCGGCAACGGCGTCAGCCCCGGCGGCAACGGCGGCTTTGGCGGCGCGGGGGTTGATCTCATCGGCGGCACAGTCATTAACACCAGCACCATCACCGGCGGCGTCGGTGGCAACGGTGGCAACGGCGGCAACGGTGGCAACGGCGGCAACGGCGGCAACGGCGGCGCGGGGGTTGATCTCCACAACGTCGACAAAGTCACCAACTTCGGCACCATCGGCGGCGGCAATGGCGGCTTCGGCGGCAACGGCGGCCCCAGCAACAACGTCAACGGCAACGGCGGCAACGGCGGCTTCGGCGGCGCGGGGCTCGAACTGAGCAGCGGCACCGTCAGCAATTTCAGCGCCATCACCGGCGGCAACGGCGCCCCCGGCGCCCTCGGCGCCTTCGGCCTCGGCCTCAGCGGCAACAGCGGCAACGGCGGCAACGGCGGCGCGGGGGTTGATCTCAACGGCGGCATGGTCAGCAACACCAGCACCATCACCGGCGGCAATGGCGGCCCCGGCGCCATCGGCGCCCCCGGCGGCACCGGCGGCTCCTACGGTACCGGCGGCGCGGGGGTTTACCTCAACGGCGGCACGCTGCTCGATTCCGGGATGATCGTCGGCGGCACAAATGGCTCGCGTATTCAGGCCGACGCCGTACAGTTCGGTGCCACTGTCGGCACGCTGGTCATCGAGGCCGGTGCCGCTTTCACCGGCAAAATCGTCGCCAATATTTCCGCTCCCGACATCCTCGCCATCGGCGGCACCACGTCAGTTATTCTCGCCGGCATCGGCAGTCAGTTCCAAAATTTCCGCAATCTCGTCTTCGATTCCGGCAGCTCAGGCACCATCTCCGGCAGCTACACAGCTTTTTCACCGATGAACATCACCGGCTTCGCCCCAGGCGACACAATCATCCTTGATGGTTTCGCCGCCACCAGCGACTCTTACGTCACCGGCACCGGCCTCGAACTCAGCAACGGCACCAGCCACATCACCCTCGACATCACCGGCAGTTTCTCCACCGCCGATTTCAACGTGATCGACCCCCCCGCCAACACCACCATCTCGGTCAACGTCAACGGCAACCCTCCTTGCTTCGCCGCAGGCACCCGCATCCTCACCACAAGAGGCGAAATCCCAGTCGAAAACCTCACCCTCAATGACCATGTGGTGCTCCACACCGGCACCACCGCCCCCATCCAATGGCTCGGCCACCGCACCCTTTCGCTCCGCCACCATCCCCGCCCCGAACAAGTGAACCCCATCCACATCCAAGCAGGCGCCCTCGCCGACAACATTCCCCACCGCGACCTTATTGTCTCGCCTGACCACGCCCTCTATCTCGATGGCGCGCTGATCCCCGCCAAAGCCCTGCTCAACGGATCAACGATCCGCCAGGATTCCCCTCCTCGCATCACCTATTACCATGTCGAACTCCCCACCCACGCAATACTGCTCGCCGAAGGCACACCCACCGAATCCTACCTGGAAACCGGCAATCGCCACGCCTTCACCAATGGCAGTAATTCGCACATCACCCTCCACCCCAACCTCGCGCAAACCCAGCGCGAGCAACAAAGCTGCGCGCCGTTCACCGAATCCGGCCCGCTGGTCGAAGCCGTCCGCGCCCGCATCCTCGCCCGTGCCAATATTCCGCTCACCACCGACCCCGCCCTCACGCTCCAAACCAACCCAGACGGCTCAGTGGCGATTATCTCCCGCAGCGCAATCCCAGGCCAACTGAATGCCGACCCGCGCGACCAACGCCGCCTCGGCGTCAAAATCGCCAGCCTCGAAATCGGCGGAGAGACTATTGCGCTCGATCATCCCCTCCTCACCGAAGGCTGGCACACAACCGAACCCGATGGCCGCTGGACCAATGGGCGGAGCGTGATTCCAGCCGAACTGGTGCGGGGAGAAAAAATCATTCTCGCTCCTGCCGCCACCCTGGCCTATCCCGCCGATCAGCGAACCAGCCAGCACGCCGCCTAACCGGCCAACGGGCCGCGCGCCTTGCTCCCCGGCGCGCGACCGATTTTCGTTGCGTTTCAACTACAAACAAATTATGTAATCGCGACGTAATCGTCGCGGAATGACATCGTTTTTATTTAACCCGCAAGTATAATGCTGGATCTGTCCAATATTTATGTCAAATCGCAAGGCGATTCCAAATAACATTATCTGGTATCAGCCAGCGGAGAGAAACCTATGTCCTCGACAATCACCGATTTCTATACCGGCACCATCGTCACCTATATTGTGCCGGTTACTGGCACGTACGACATCACTACCTTCGGCGCCCAAGGCGGCGGGGTCGGCAATTTCGCGGGCGGGTTGGGCGCTGAAATCAGCGTCGATGTCACCCTCACTGCTGGCAGCGTGCTCGATATTCTGGTCGGCGGCCAGGGCGCCGCTGGCGCCCTCAACGGGAATGGCGGCGGGGGTGGTGGGGGTAGTTTCGTCGCCCTCGCCAATGGCAGCGTGACGCCCATTTTGCTGGTC
>JAJZEG010000269.1 GCA_021828605.1 Pseudomonadota bacterium
CCCGATTGACGAGGCCGTGCAAAAACTCTGGCACGCGATCATCGCGGTCAGCCGCGCCGACCAGCCCGACCCTGCCGCGTCCTGGCGCGCCCATACCGACCGGCTGGCCGCGCGCTGTGACCGGCTCAACGGCAAACGCTTCGACGCGCTGCATTTTCGCGGCCCCGGCACCGATCTGCGCGTGGGGCTGATCGAGGGCCATCTTTGGGCGGGCGGCACCAGCACCACCCAATCGGGCATTATCTGCGCGCCAAACATCCCGACCGAGGAGGTTTTCACCATGCCCCATCGCGACCGGGTGGAAGGCGTGGTCAAGGCCACCAAGCCTTTGGTCCATGGCGGCAGCCTGATTGAAAATATCGAGGTGCGCTTTACCGAGGGCCGGATCACCCAGGCGAGCGCCACACGCGGCGAGGCGGTGTTGCAAAGCCTGATCGCGACCGATGAGGGCGCCGCCCGCTTAGGCGAAGTGGCCCTGGTGCCGGATGATTCGCCGGTCGCCCAATCGGGGATTATTTTCCGCAACACCTTGTTCGATGAAAACGCCGCCAGCCATATCGCCCTCGGCCAAGCCTACGCGATCAACCGCACCGGCGGCGCCGACCCCGCAGCGGGGGCGAATACCAGCCTGATCCATGTCGATTGGATGATCGGCTCCGCGTTGATCGATGTCGATGGCATCACCGCAACCGGCACCACCGAACCGCTGATGCGCGCCGGCGCCTTCATCGGCGAGGATTAATTTTCGCTCCGTACTGGACAGTCTAACGCGCCGCATCCTAACCTTGCGTGATGGCAACAACCGCACGCGCGTATGAGCGCAACCTCGCTGATTTTTTCCCGCTCCGCCCGGCGGAGCAACATTTACTTGAAACAACGGCGTGCGGTGAAGCGGCGATACTGAGTCAGGAGCGACCTGAAACACCGACCGATCAAAATATGGTCCGTGCTGGGTTTATCCGCTTCCTGGCCCTTGGCGGCGACGAGACCGCGCAGGTGTATGGGCATGGTGTGCAACTCCAGGGAGCTTGGATCGAGGGTGAGCTTAATTTGCGTTCTGTCACATCCGTTGGCGAGTTGGTTTTATGTCAATGCTGTTTCGCAGAGGAGTTGAAATTAGCCAATGCGACGATTGAGGGGTCATTAAACTTAAAAGGCTCAAGAATTCTCGTCTTATTCGCTGATCGATTAATTGTTCGAGCTAGTTTGTTTCTTAGCGATGGTTTTAGGTCAGATGGTCCGGTGCGATTACTTGGCGCAAAGATCAGCGGAAATTGGGAATGCGATGGAGGAGTATTTGACAGTTCGATTGATGCTGATCGAGTGCAGGTCGGCGGTGTCGTGTCGATGGGTGCGGATTTTAGGGGATATGGTGAGGTGTGCCTTCTAGGCGCAAAAATTGTAGGGGATTGGCAATGTGCTGGTGGGCTCTTCCATAAGGAACTAAGCGCCGACGGCGCGGAAATTGGCGGTAATATTTTTTTGACAAGTAACTTCAAGGCCATCGGCGACGTCAATTTGACGAGCGTGAGAGTTGGAGGTGACCTAAACCTAAGAACAGGCCAATTTACGAATCTGATTTTACAACGATTGGAAGTCAAAAATATATGTTTCTTCGATAACATAGGGAAAATATCGGGCTCAATTGATCTCGCCGCCGCCCGGGTCAGAATTTTGGCAGACGATGAAAAGTTTTGCCCTGCGACTGCAATTCTCGACGGTTTCGTCTACGGCGCTTTCGGCGGAAATGCGCCGACAACGGCCAAACATCGAATCGCCTGGCTCGATCTCCAGAGCAAGGACCATAGCGGCGCATCCGGTGAGGGCGCGACATTCCGTCCGCAACCATGGCAGCAATTACGCAAAGTGTTGCGCGAAATGGGCCATTACGAGGCGGCGCGGGAGGTTGGGGTCGAGTTTGAGCGGCGCAAGCGGCGCTGTGGTTTAATCGGCGAGATTGCGGAGGAACCGCCGCGCTGGTGCGCTCCTTTCGTTTGGCGCGCCGTGCGCCGCGTCAATCGGTCCGTCGCTAAAACCTTGCATCGCCTGTATGGCGGGTTGACCGATTATGGCTATCGCCCGCTGAAACTCGTTTTTGTCTCCTTTGCCCTGTGGCTGCTCTGCACCGGCCTGTTTTACATCGGCGCTGCGAATGGCAGTTTCGCCCCGAGTGAGCCGCTAATTTATCAAAATCCGGCCTACGCCTCCTGCGCCGCGCGGCCCGGTAAAATCGCGCATTGGACCCATTGCAAATCGCTACCCGCCGCTTATCCGAGCTTCTATCCGCCAGTCTATGCGCTGAATGTTTTGCTGCCGGTCGGCGATTTAGGTGAGGCGTCAAGCTGGAGTCCCATCACCAGCGCCGCCGTCACCGTGGCGGGGAGGCAACTCCCGCTTGGCTTCGCGGTACAATTCGCCGTCTGGTTCGAAACCCTATTCGGCTGGGCAGCCAGCCTGTTGCTCATCGCAGTTCTCTCCGGCTTGATCAAACGCGAAGACGCCTGATGCGCCCTTTATGATAACATAACGGAACACCGCCCATGATTTTCAGCAAACCCCCACAGCGAACCAGCTTATTAACTCGGTCAAATTTCGTCCTGATCAGCGTCCTGCTCGCTTTCGCCGGATCGACGGCCAACGCCGCAGCGTCCAAGCCAGACTGGCAACTTTATGTGAATGACCGATATACCTATGTCGTCTGCTATCCTGCCGCGATCCTCATTGCGCAGGGCGAAGCCCCCGATGGCGACGGCCAGGCGTTCCTTGGCGCGCACGGCGCGAAACTTTTGGTCTATGGACAGTATAATATCTTTCATCACGATCCGCAGGCAGCGCTCGCGGGGGCCATACGTTACCTGCGCGCCCATGGCGGGAGGGTCAGCGCGGCGCATCATGGTCCCGGATTTTTCACCCTCTCCGGCATCCAGGGCGGGTCGATCATCTATGAAAAACGCCTTTTCAACGGGTCAAAATTTCAAGATTTGTGGCTCTCA
>JAJZEG010000237.1 GCA_021828605.1 Pseudomonadota bacterium
ATCCTCTCACCCTTCATCCCGCCTTATGAGAGCAGCGTCACCGCGAAGCTCAAGGCAGCAGGCACGATCATGCTGGGCAAGGCCAATCTCGATGAGTTCGCGATGGGCTCCTCGAACATCACCTCAGCCTATGGCCAGGTCGAAAACCCCTGGCAGCGCGCCGATGGCAAACCCCTCGCCCCGGGCGGCAGTTCAGGCGGCTCCGCCGCCGCCGTTGCCGCGCGCATCGCCATGGGGGCCACCGGCACCGATACTGGCGGCTCGATTCGCCAACCCGCCGCCTTCACCGGCATTGCCGGGATCAAACCAACCTATGGCCGCTGCTCGCGCTTTGGCATTGTTGCCTTCGCCTCCTCGCTCGACCAGGCCGGGCCGATGGCGCGCAGCACCGAGGATTGCGCGATCCTGCTCGAAGCGATGAGCGGTTTCGATCCGCGCGACAGCACTTCGGCGGATCGCCCGGTCCCGGATTTCCGCGCCGCCTGCACGCGCGGCGTCAAAGGGCTGCGCATCGGCATCCCCGCCGAATACCGGGTTGAGGGCATGGACCCGACCATCGAAAAACTCTGGCAATCCGGCATCGCCTGGCTCGAAGCGGCAGGCGCCACCATCGTCGATTTTTCTCTCCCCCACACCAAATATGGCTTGCCGGTTTATTATATCGTCGCCCCTGCCGAGGCGTCATCCAATCTCGCGCGCTATGATGGCGTGCGCTTTGGTGCGCGGGTCGAAGGGGCCGATCTGATCGATCTCTATGAACGCACCCGCGCCGCTGGCTTCGGTGCCGAGGTCAAACGCCGGATCATGATCGGCACCTATGTGCTCTCAGCAGGCTATTACGACGCCTATTATTTGCGCGCTCAAAAAATCCGCGCGCTGATCCTGCGTGATTTCCAAACCGCGTTCGATCCGGCCCATGGCTGCGACGCGATTCTCACCCCCACCGCACCCTCGGCGGCCTTCGCCTTGGGTGAAAAAATGGATGATCCGGTGACGATGTATTTAAACGACGTGTTCACCGTGCCCGCCTCGCTCGCGGGTGTGCCCGCGATGAGCATCCCGGCTGGGCTTGATCAAAACGGCCTGCCTCTGGGCCTGCAAGTGATCGGTCGGCATTTCGACGAAGAAACCGTGTTTGCGGTAGCGGGTACCCTCGAACGCGCGGCCGGGTTCACCGCTTTGCCCGCTTTGCGCGGGAGCAACCGGCCATGAGCTATCACCTCACCGGCAAAACCGGCGACTGGGAAATCGTGGTCGGGCTTGAAGTCCATGCCCAGGTGATTTCCCACTCGAAGTTATTCAGCGGCGCCGCCACCGGTTTCGGCGCCGAGCCGAACAGCCAGGTCAGCTTGGTCGATGCCGGGTTTCCCGGCATGTTGCCGGTGTTGAACCGCGAATGCGTCGCGCAAGCGGTGCGCACCGGGCTCGGGCTGAACGCGCAGATCAACCTGACCTCGCGCTTTGACCGGAAAAACTATTTCTACGCCGATTTGCCGCAAGGCTATCAGATCAGCCAGTTCGAACAGCCGATCATTGGCACCGGCGCCATCGAGATCGAACTGGAGTCGGGCGAGATTCGCACCATCGGCATCACCCGCCTGCATCTCGAACAGGATGCGGGCAAAAGCATCCATGACCAACATCCGAGCAAATCGCTGATCGACCTGAACCGCTCCGGTGTGGCGCTGATGGAAATTGTCAGCGAGCCGGATCTGCGCAGCCCCGAGGAAGCCGGCGCCTATTTGCGCAAATTGCGGATGATCCTGCGCTATCTCGGCACCTGTGATGGCAATATGGATGAAGGCTCGATGCGCGCGGATGTGAACGTATCGGTGCGCCGCGCCGGTGAACCGTTCCGCACCCGCTGCGAGGTGAAAAACGTCAATTCGATCCGCTTCGTGATGCTCGCCATCGAGGCCGAAGCTTTGCGCCAAATTGAAGTGTGGGAATCGGGCGACACCGTGCAGCAGGAAACCCGATTGTTCGATGTCGCGCGCGGGGTCACCCGCTCGATGCGCAGCAAAGAAGACGCGCATGATTATCGCTATTTCCCCGAGCCTGACTTGCTGCCTTTGGTGCTCGATCCCGCTTGGATCGAGAGCTTACGCGCCGATTTGCCGGAACTGCCCGACGCCAAGCGCGCAAGGCTCATCCGCGAGTACGGGGTGTCGCCCTATGAATCCGCGATTTTCGTGCAGGAACAAGTGACAGCGGATTTTTTTGAAACCGTCGCCAAAGGTCGCGATGCGAAATTAGTGGCCAACTGGATGTTGGGCGATTTTTTCGCGGGTCTGAACCGCACCGGCCAATCGATTGAAACGAGCAAGGTCAGCGCCGATGATCTGGGCGCCCTGCTCGATTTGATGACCGATGCCACGATCAATGGCAAAATCGCCAAAGAGGTTTTGGAAATCATGGTCGATACCGGCGAAAAGCCGGGCGCCATCGTCGAATCGCGCGGCTTGCGGCAAGTCACCGATACCGGCGCGATCGATGCGGCGATTGCGCAGGTGATCGCGGCCAACCCTGATAAATTGATTGAATATCAATCGGGTAAGGAAAAACTCTTCGGGTTTTTCGTAGGCCAGGTGATGAAGGTGATGCAGGGCAAGGGCAATCCGGCTTTGGTCAATGCGGCTTTGAAGGCGAAAATCGGCTGAAGGACATTGCCGGGGCGATCAAGCCCCGGCGACCCCGTCACCGACCATGGCCAGCGGATTGACCAGCGCATCGAACTGCGCCTCGGAGATCAAACCCGATTGCAAAGCGGCAGCGCGCAGCGACAGCCCCTGCTGATGGGCGTGATGGGCTAATTCAGCGGCCTTGTCATAGCCGAGCGTCGGGCTGAGGGCGGTGACCAGCATCAAGGATTGTTCCAGCCCGTCATTGATCCGGGTTTTGTTCAATTTGGTGCCCGCGACCGTGTAATCACGGAAGCTGACCATGCCATCGGCCAATAATTGCGCTGTTGTCAGCACGTTATAAATCACCAGCGGGCGCATCACGTTCAATTCGAAATTGCCCTGCGCCCCGGCAAAGGCCACGGCGCTATCGAGGCCGATGATCTGGGTGGCGATCATGATGATCGCCTCGCATTGGGTCGGGTTGACCTTGCCCGGCATGATCGAGGAGCCGGGTTCGTTTTCCGGCAGCCGCAACTCGCCAATGCCTGCGCGCGGACCGCTGGCGAGCCAGCGCAAATCATTCGCGATTTTATAGAGCACCACGGCCACCTGCCGCAGCGCCGCACTGGCCGCGACCATGGCATCGAGCCCGCCAAGGGCGGCGAACTTGTTGGGCGCGGTGACGAACTCGATGCCGGTGAGGGCCGCGATGCGCGCGGCGATGGCGCGCGAAAATCCGCGCGGCGCGTTCAAGCCGGTGCCAACCGCGGTGCCGCCGGCGGCAAGTTCAAGCAAGGCGGGCAAGCAATAATCGAGTTGGGCGATGGCCCCGCGCAACTGCGCGGCCCAGCCGGACCATTCCTGGCCGACGGTCAAGGGCACCGCATCCTGCAAATGGGTGCGACCGATTTTCACCACCGCCATCCAGAAATTGGCCTTGTTCTCGATGGTCGCCGCCAGACTATCTGCGGCGGGGCGCACCTGCCGCAGGATCGCGAGGGCGGTCGCGACATGCATCGCGGTCGGCATGGTGTCGTTGGAGGATTGCGCCAAATTGACATGGTCGTTGGGATGGACCGGGTCTTTGCTGCCCAAAACCCCGCCGAGCAGCTGGATCGCGCGGTTGGCGATCACCTCATTGACATTCATATTCGACTGGGTGCCCGAGCCGGTTTGCCAGACGGCGAGCGGAAACTCGGCATCGAGCGCGCCGGAGGCGACTTCATTGGCGGCCTGGATGATCGCCATGGCTTGCTGATGGCCAAGGGCGCCGCGCGCGACATTCACCTCGGCGGCGGCGCGCTTGACGATGCCAAAGGCGTGGTACAGCGGCAGGGGCATGCGCTCGCGCCCAATGGCGAAATGAACCAATGCGCGGGCGGTTTGCGCCCCCCAATAATGCTGGGCGGGTACGGCGATTTGGCCCATCGAGTCAGATTCGATCCGCTGCTGGCTTACATCGGTCGCTGGTGCGGATTGGGGCCCCGATTGAGGCTCCGTCGCGCTCGGCTCGTTCATTCGCTCCCCTTCAACGCTTGGTGATCATCGCGCATCCCGCTTGTTTGGCGACGCTAAATGGATCAAGAGGGGGTCATGCTATATCGAATTTTGAACCGCGTCACCTTGCACGCTGCACGCGGCACAGCGTTGGTGCTGTGTGCTGGCCTGTTGGCGGTGCTGTTGGTTGGTAAGATGGCATTCGCCGCTCCGGTTGTGGTGTCGGTGGTGCCGATCACCGGGCTGGCGCCGCCTTTGCGCTTTCACATGACCGATGCCAGCAGCGGCAAAATTGTCAACGGGCATGATTTTCGCGGCAAGGTGGTGCTGCTTTATTTCGGCTATACGAATTGCGCGGATGTTTGCCCCGATACTTTGTATAAAATCCATCAGATTTTTTTGAGATTGCAAAAAACCGACCCGGCGGTCGCGCGGCGTGCCGTGTTATTGTTCGTCACCGTCGATCCGCATCGCGATACCATCCCGGTGCTCCAGCATTATTTGGGATTGTTCGACCCGCATTTCATCGGATTGCGCGGCGGGGCGAATGCGCTGTATCGTATAACGCGCCGTTATCGCGTGGTTGCCTCGGTACATCCATCGGCCAATCCGGCGGATTATCAGGTGGTGCATTCGGCGTTGGTTTATGTGTTTGGCCCCCACGGCAATGCGCGCTTCGTTTTGTCGGGAATGGGACGCGCGCCGAAACCTGATTACCGCACCTTGGCAAAGCGGTTGCAGGCGCTGGCGACAGCGCCATCGCATGGCGGTGTGTTGACCGGCTTGGCGCGATTTAATTAGCCGGGCGGCAGCGTTGCCAGATAGGCGCTTACCGCTCGGCGTTGGGGTTGGGTGAGGCTGCGCGCGATTTGGGCCATCACGTAATTTTTGCCGCGTTTGCCGTCGGCGATTGCGCGGAGGGCAGCGCGGGTGACGGCTGGGTTAAGACCGGCGAGGGCAGGTGCGCCGGTAGCCGGATTGCCGTGCAGCTGCGCGCCGTGGCACGCCATGCAGGGCAAGGCGCCGGATGACGTGCCATGCGCTGCGATTGCAGCGCCCAGCTTTGTTGACGCGGGCGGATGGGCCGCCATGAGCACCAGGGCCAGAGGGGCGGTTATCCAAGCGGACGCGGCGGTGCGCCACCTTGATTTCAACGGCATTCTTAGCTCTCCGATACGATCAGTATTTTGTATCAGCTTGATTTGATCGCGCCAAATACTTGACCCAGCCGCCTGCCTCGACCATCCGAAGGGAATGATGTCTATGCCCCCTGCCCGCCTCGCTTTGTTGGTCATCCTGCTCGCCAGCCTGTTTCGGCTGATTCTGGCCGCTGGCATGGGTTTGGGGATTGATGAGAGCTACATGGTCGCGGCGTCGCATCAGTTTTCACTCTCTTATTTTGATCATCCCTTTATGTCCTGGTGGATGGAGTTGGCGATCCGGCGGCTGACCGGCCTGCAGACGCCATTGATTGTGCGTTTGCCATTCATTGTGGCTTTTGCTGGAACCTCCTGGTTGATGTATCGGCTGACGGATCGCTTGTTTGGCGCGCGCTCAGCGCTTTGGGCAGTGATGGCGTTGAGCGTATCACCGGTATTTTCGCTCGCCTTCGGCACCTGGGTGCTGCCTGATGGTCCGCTCGATTTTTTTCTGCTGGCGGCGGTGCTGGCGATGGCGAAGGCGTTGGGGATCGCGCATCCCGACCGCGCGGCAGAGCCTGAACCGAAATACTGGTTGCTGGCGGGCCTATTCATCGGTTTGGCGATGGATTCCAAGTATAATGCGGTGCTTAATTTGCTCGGCGCTTTGGCGTTCCTGTTGAGCGATCGGGCAGGTCGGCGCGTGTTGGCCCAGTTTTGGCCGTGGGCGGCTTGTTTGATGGCGCTTGGCGTGTTCGCGCCGGTGGTGATTTGGAACGCGACCCATCATTTCGCGTCGTTTGATTATCAGGGCGGGCGTGCGGCTGGTTTTGGTTTTTATCCGCTCCGTCCGTTCATGGTGTGGGCGGGTGAGGCGTTGTTTGTAGCACCCTGGATTTTCGTGCCGATGATTGCGCTGATGATAAGCGGGTTGCGCGCCAAAGCTGATCGCCGGGCTCGGTTTTTGGCGATGCTCGCAGTTATTCCGGTGATATTGTTTTCAGTGGTGGCTTTGTGGTCGTCGCGGAAAATTCTGTATCACTGGGCGGCGCCGGGTTATTTGATGTTGTTTCCGTTGTTAGGGTATTGGATAACGACTCTTGATCACAGGAGCAGGGCAATCGTGCGGCGGGTTGCTGTTGGCTCGGCTGGATTGTTAGTTATGAGTGTGCTGTTTATCGGTGCGGAATTGAATTTCGGGATTGTGCCTGGATTTAATCGATTATTCGCACTCGGTCATTCGCCAGAAATCCAGGCGGTGGATTGGACCGGTCTGCGCGCGAGTTTGCAGCGTCGTGGTCTGATGCAGCGCCAGCATTTTGCGATTGCTGCGACGCGTTGGTTCAATGCTGGTAAAATCGGCTATGCGCTTGGTCCATCGGTCAAGGTGACGGTGATTGGTAGCGATGCGCACGAGTTTGGCTTTAGCGTGCCGCCGCGGTCGCTGATCGGGGATAATATTTTGATTGTTGGCACTGACGGATCGAGCCAGGCGTTACTGAATTTGTATCGGCCTTTATTCCGCTCGATCAATATTGGCAAATCGCTGATCATTCACCATCACGGCACAGCTTTGTTGCGCTTGCCGGTACTATATGGCATCGATTTACGCCGGTGGCCCGATGCGAAGCGGTGAATGTTAGGGCCGGACCAGGATATAGCCGCGTTTCACTAACTGCATGATTCGCACCACGCCGTACGGAACTTTGCGGGCAATCGGGTTGAGACGTGGGGCTTTGCCACTCTCACGGGTGATGGTGTTGATGGTGTTCATGCAAATATCAAATTGCACGCCCTGGGCAGCGAGACTATCGACACCGATCCGATACGGGCTGTTGGCGAACAGCAGCGAAACCCCTGGACCGAACGCAACCACCACAATCGAGGCGGTGTCAGGGTAGGCTTTTAGTACAGCGTTGGCATTATTCAGCACTTCTTGCTGTTTGGCTGGCGTCGCATCGGAAAGCTGCAAGACTAATTTATGGGTCGCGAAGGGGTTTTTTGCGGCATGGCCGATGATCGGGGTGCAAGCGAGCGAAAGGCTGGTGATGAAAACCCTGCGTTTGAGCATCAGCTCTCATAGCCAGGATTATCGGTAATACCAAGAAGTTTTACTTGGTTTGGTTTGTCCAGTTCGATTCGCTTCTGGTGCCGCAGATGAGTGGCTACCACCTCCCAGATCGGTTTGCCCGTTTGCGGCAGGCTAACCGAGGCCCAACTCACGGTTTTGTATGATTTGTTCGCCTCAATCGATTGGCCATTATCCAGCACCATGTTGGAAATTCGGTGTCCGATCAATTTGGCCGGAGCGCAGGCATAATTCATCCCGCCGACGCGGATCATGTCGCCGCCTTGCTGGTAATAGGGGTTCGGGTTGAACAAATTATCGCACACATCCTCCATCATCGCCTTGATCGCTTTGCCGGTCATGATTTGGGTATAGGCGATCGGATAGGTGATGGCGGTTTCGCTCAACAGATCGCCCATGGTAAAACTGGCGCCAGGCAAAAATGAATTTCCCCAGCGAAAACCGGGGGAGAACGCGATTTCAGCGTCCATTTCCGCACGCGACGCGTTCATGATCATTTGATCGACCGAGCCATAGAAATTATTGCGCCGATAGAGCAAATGATCGGTTTTGGCTAAGGGTTCGGCGAGCCTGGCGGTGAAGGGTGCTTCGGAAGCGGTGATCGCGGCGGCAACCACCGGATCGGGTTTGATTAAATCAGTATATATGGGTAATAATTTATAATGCGCGTCGCGTAATCGCCCTTTGGCGAGGTCGAGATCGAGCACGGCGATGAACTTGCCTGCGGTACCGGCATTGGTGACGATGGTGCGCCCGCCGGGGTTTTTCACGATAACCGGGCGCGGCACCGCATCATGGGTATGGCCGCCTAAAATCACATCGAGCCCGGTGACGCGGGAGGCTAATTTCAAATCAACTTCCATGCCATTATGCGATAACAGAATAACCGCATCGACTTTGTGGATGTCGCGCAGTTGATTGATCATTTTTTGCAAATTGGTTTCATGAATACCAAACCGCCAATCAGGCACGAACCGGCGCGGATGGGCGATGGGCACATAAGGGAAGGCTTGGCCGATAATCCCAACCTGGTGGGCGCCGAGGCTGCTTATCATGTAGGGTTCAAACACCGCACCGGTATTGGCATTGAAAGCGGGCTTGCCCATCATCCCTGCTTCCGCCGAGAGAAAGACATTTTGCGCCAGGAATTTGCCACGGAGCGCCTTGATGATCGCCTCGACGCCGCTTTGCCCGTAGGTGAACTCCCAATGGCCGGTCATCGCATCAATGCCGAGCAGATTGCCGAGCGCGACCATGCTGAGCCCGTTTGTCTCGTTCGCAACAAAGCTGCCCTGACAAAGATCGCCGCCATCGAGCAGGAGTGATTTGCCGGGGCCCGCTTCGGCGCGCAGCTGATCGATCACGGTTTTCAGATGCGCAAACCCGCCCATCGGGCCGTATTGTTTGGCGAGCTTGGTAAAATCGAGAAAGGTGAAAGCGTGCGCTGGTCGGCTGCCGGGCTGCATCTGGTAATGGCGTAAAAATGCGTGGCCGACGAAATGCGGGGCATGGGCTTTTGCGGCGCCGATGCCGATATTTTGTGACGGTTCACGAAACTGCACCGGATGGGTCTGGGCGTGGGTATCGGTTTGGTGAATGATCCGCGCATTGCCCTGCATCGGAAGAGCGTAGGGTTCTGCGGCAGAAAATGCGAAACGCGGCGCCAAGGCGGTGCTCGCTGCCGCGAGGGTGATGGCGCGTCTTGTGGTTTTCATCGGCGTTTTACTTGACGACTTCGTTGGTCCAGAGTTTTTTCTGGGCGGTGGCTTGTTTAATCGACAAGGTGGCGAGAGTTTGTGCGGTTAGGGCTTTGGACTGCGCTTGCGCATAATGGCCTTTGGCCTGGGCGGCCTGCGCTGATTTGAACGCGCTCAGCGTTGCCGGCCATTGATCGTTCAAGTGAGCGGCAAGTTTGATCTGGGTGCTCGCCTGGGCAATGGCGTGGGCAGCGGCCGTGCGCGCGTCACTCGCTTTGGCGGTCAGAGGTGTTGTTAGTGCGAGAAGACATGACAGGAACCATAATCGTTTCATGGCCGTGCTCCGGGGCCAGAGATTGGCATTCCGTTACTCATTGAGGTGAGGAAATAAGCGAGATCGCGATAGGCCGCACTATCGGGCTTGGCGGGGACCGAATGCACCTTTTTATTGCACCCGATGAAGCGACGGACCAGCGTGCCGGTATTGCCCCATTTCGAGCGATATATCGGGAACGAGGCGGTTATCCCCAAGGCGGGTGCGAGAACATTGCCGCGCAAATGCTGGCCCGCTTCCTGCACGTGGCAACTGGCACAAGAGAAATTCAACTGGCCGCGCCGCGAATAAAAATATTCCTTGCCCGCCTGATAGGCGGCGAGCGCCTTTGGATTATTCGGGATAATGACGTTGATCGGCTTGCCATCCGAGGTCGAGGTCATATAGGCCAGAATATCAGCGAGCGGGCCAGATGTTAGTTTTAATTTTTTCAGGCCGTTGGCGACACGGCAGCGATTAAGCGCGATCCCTAACGTGACCACCCTGCCCGATTTTGGATCGAACATCGGATAGTTTTGTGCAATCCCGATCCCGCGATTGGCAAAGCAGGCGGCGTAATCATGGCCATTTGGGAATTTGGTGTTGAACAAGGTTTTGCCGGTATCGAGCGCGAATTGATAGGGTGGAAACGCTATGATTTGTTTCCACTGGTCGGCCTCGGATTTGCTGAAATTATAGGGGCCATTGACGTAGGATGCTAACGGCAGCTTCGGAAACCGATGCAGGAAATAGCGCTGAAATGCTTGCTGATCAGCATGCGGGTTGATCGGCGTGGCCGCAAGCCCGTATCGGGTGGCGCCGAGCAAAGCGACGAACGCGCCGATCATGACGATGATTGATTTCATCGATGGTTTCTCCCTAACATTCCGAGCAAAGCATTTTTTTACATGATTTTCGAGCCGACGCTGGCGGTTTCACCTTTGTTATCGACCCAGGATATCTGGATCGGATCGCCTGATTTGCCGCCTTTGAAGGAAAATTTGATGAAAGGGTTTTTCGAGACCGCAGGACCCCAGAATCCGGTAAGCACGGTTTTGCCGGCATGGGTGAAGGTGATCACCTCGATATAATGCGGCGGGATGATTTTGCCTGCTTTGTCCTTGACGAAGCCCGAATCCATCGGGTGTTTCACCAAAGCTTCCAGGGTGGTGACGCCGTTTGAGGTGGTTGCGTGGATCAGAATTTGATGCGTCATGGTTTTATCCTTAACCGCAGCCGCCGAGGGTGACTTTGACCGATTTCGACGTGCTGAACAGCTTGCCATTCGATTTGACGATGGCCACCACCTTGGTGGTTTTAGCCAATTTCAACCGGCTGGAAATGGCTGGATTGGTCCCTGGCGGGATGTCGTAGGCGGCGGCCATGGTGAAGGGATTGTTAATTGAAAGCAGGGCAACCGAGGTCACATTCGCCAGTTTGGTGTCAACCGATACCGGCACCACCGCGCCATTTTCGGCAATGTCGGGTGCGTTCATTTTCACCTGCGCCGAATGGCTCGGCATGGTGCCATACATCAACTTCATTGCGGCTTCCTCGGTGGTTTGCGCAAAGGCCTTGGCCGGATATGCGGAGGCGCTTGGCATGCTGGCCGCATGGGCGGAGGCGCTCAGCATCGCCGGGGCGATTGCCGCGGTTGCGGCGCTGAGGGCGGCGCCTTTCAGCAAGGTGCGGCGGCGCGGCGAATAATTTGGCATCAATGGCGTATTGCTCACTCTGTCCTCACTTATTTGGTGTACATGAAGTCGATGACGTCGTTGATTTGTTGCGGCGTCAGAATGTGGTTTTTGCCGAAGGCCGGCATGACGGTTTGCGGGTTGCGCGCTTCTTCGTTGTAAATAATCGCGTAGAAAACTTTGCGGTTCGGCATCATTGATTTCACATGGTGCAAGGCGGGGCCGATATTTCCGGCTTCGCTCGCACCCTGGAAATTATGGCACGCATCGCAATTACCGAGCGTGGTGGTTTCAGCAATTTTCTGCCCCGCCGCAATTTGGGCAGGTGTGGCCGCGATGGCGAGGCTTGGCAAACTGATCGCGGCGATCAGCGACAATGCGATCAAGGACAGACGCGATCTCATCAGACTGCTCCTTATTTGCCGTTCTTCATATGATCAACCGGACCGGTCAGCAGTGGCGTCAGATGAGTGCTGGCCGCATTGGAAATTATGCGCACCGGACCGTGTTTCACGCAATGATCCAGACAGGCAATATTATGGGTTACCGGGCGGGGATCATGCCAATTCCAGCCCTTGCGATCAGGCATTTTGACCTGGGGTAGTGTTTGCGCATTGGCGGTGAAATTAGAATGCACGATGCCGTTCATATTCAGCAAGTAGGCGGTCAACGCATAGACCTGATCGGGTTTCAGGGTGTGCGGGGCGTAAAACGGCATCGCGCGGTTGATATAATCCCAGACCGTGTCGGCGAAGGGCCAGTAACTGCCAAGGGTTTTGCTTTGCGCCGCTGATTTCAGCGAGCCCACGCCGCCGACAAGTTGCGGGTAGCCGTTTTTCCCTTCGCCGAAGGTGCCATGGCACATGGCGCAACTGCTCGCGAATAAAGTCGCCCCTTGGGCGACCGTGCCCTGCCCGGCAGGTAAGCCGACGCCGTTGGGGAAAGCGGTGATCGACCAGCCCGCGATCATCGGTTGGGTCGGCGCCGTGCCAATTTGATAATATCCCGGCGGATGCTTGGGTTTCGCTAAAGGATGTTTGCCGAAATCATTGGCTTCGGCCCGCCAAATTTTCAGGTCGCTGGCGGGGATCGGGTTGGACTGCCTAGAGGGCGTTGCGGTGGGTGCCGCGTGGGCGACACCGATCCAGAGTCCCAGCAACGCGGTGGCGCGCAGCAGCTTATTACGAAAGCTGGACATTATTCACGCTCCCGTTGGGTAGAATTTGCCAGGTCTGGATCGAATTATTTTCGTAAATCGGGTCAGTGCCCCAAAAACGATGTTTTTGCACGATGGTCGGCTGGACATAGCCGGTTTCATCGGTCACCCGCGATTGAATAAAAGCAGGTTTGCCGTCCCAGCGCCACGGGAAGGTGAATCGGGTGAGGCATTTTGAGAGAATCGGCTGATCGAGCGTCGCGGGGCGATAGGTTTTACCGCCATCGATTGAGACATCGACCCGTTTGACCTTGCCTCGACCGCTCCAGGCGAAACCGCGTATTTCATAAAAGCCAGGGCCACCCTTCAAGGGTTTTTCCGGGCAGGGAAAGGTGATCACCGATTTGGCGTCCATCACCCAGGTAAAGCCGAGCGCCTCACCCGAGGGGAGCAATTCGCTATATTCGCTGGTTTCTTCACGGGTTATTGCGGGGATGGCGCTGACCGCGATTTGGCGCAGCCATTTAGATC
>JAJZEG010000321.1 GCA_021828605.1 Pseudomonadota bacterium
ACTAGGCATGGTTGAACCGGCACCTTATGCGAAGGTTTTCGCAAATTTCTCAACGAAATCAGTCAATTTCGCCTCAGTGTCTTTCTTCAACTCCCGATCATTCCTGATCGAGGCCAGAATCGCCGCACCATCGCCGCGCAACTCCGCCAATAATAACCGCTCGAAATCACCAACCCGGTTGATCGCGATCGCGTCCAAATAGCCGCGCGTGCCAATGAACAACGACACAACCTGCTCCTCAACCGCCATCGGGCTGAATTGCGGCTGCTTGAGCAATTCGGTCAACCGCGCCCCGCGCGCCAGCAATTTCTGCGTCGCCGCATCCAAATCCGAGGAAAACTGCGAAAACGCCGCCATTTCCCGATATTGCGCCAGCTCCAATTTAATCTTGCCAGCAACCTGCTTCATCGCCTTGATCTGCGCCGCCGATCCCACCCGCGACACCGAATTCCCCACATTCACCGCAGGCCGAATGCCCTTAAAGAACAACTCGGTCTCCAGAAAAATCTGGCCATCGGTGATCGAAATCACGTTGGTCGGAATATAGGCGGCAATGTCGCCCGCCTGGGTCTCGATAATCGGCAAAGCGGTCAAGCTGCCCGCGCCAAACGCGTCCGACATTTTCGCCGCCCGTTCGAGCAAGCGCGAATGCAAATAAAACACGTCACCCGGATAGGCCTCACGGCCCGGCGGACGGCGCAGCAACAGCGACATTTGCCGATACGCCACCGCCTGCTTGGACAAATCATCATAGCAAATCAGCGCATGCATGCCGTTATCGCGAAAAAACTCACCCATCGCGCAGCCGGTATAAGGGGCTAAAAACTGCATCGGCGCCGGGTCCGAGGCGGTCGCCGCGACCACAATCGAATATTCCATCGCGCCCTGCTCTTCGAGCACCCGCACCAGTTGCGCCACGGTCGAGCGCTTTTGGCCAATCGCCACATAAATGCAGTAGAGTTTCTTGCTCTCGTCGTCGCCCTGATTGATGGTTTTCTGGTTAATGAAACTATCAATCACCAACGCGGTCTTGCCGGTCTGCCGATCGCCGATAATCAACTCGCGCTGACCACGCCCCACCGGGATCAACGAATCGATCGACTTGATCCCGGTCTGCATCGGCTCACTGACCGATTGCCGTGGAATAATCCCCGGCGCCTTCACCTCAACCTGCCGACGCTCGGTGCTCACAATCGGCCCCTTGCCATCAATCGGATTGCCGAGCGCATCGACCACCCGGCCCAGCAAACCCCGCCCCACCGGCACATCGACAATCTGCTTGGTGCGCAACACCGTATCGCCCTCGCGGATCGAGCGGTCCTCGCCAAACACCACGACGCCAACATTATCAAGCTCAAGGTTCAACACCATGCCCTTGAGGCCAGCATTCGGAAACTCAACCAACTCGCCGGCCATCACATTGGCCAGCCCAAACACCCGGGCGATGCCATCGCCAATCGAGAGGACCTGACCGGTTTCCGCAACATCACCGGCGGTATCAAACCCGGCAATTTGTTGCTTGAGGATCTCCGAGATTTCGGCTGGGCGGATCTCCATGTCAGATAGCTCCCTTCATAGCATAGCGCATACGCTGCAAACGTGATTTCAAACTCGTGTCGTATAAAGTCGAGCCAATCTTCACCACCAGCCCGCCCAACAATCCCGGATCGATCCGCTCGCGCAAAATCACCCGACCATATCCCGCCTCGGCCAACCGCGCGGTCAGTAAACCGCGCTGGCTATCGGCCAAAGGATGCGCCGAAATAATCTCGGCCACCACAATCCCGCGCCGCGCCGCCGCATAAGCGCCAAACCCGGTAACCAGCTCCGCCAAATCGCGGCTGCGCCGATTATCCACCGCAACCGCGACAAACCGGCGCACCAAATCGCCAAAACCCTGCTGGCTGAGCACCGCATCCAACGCCGTTTTCACCTGCGCCAGCAGCACTTTCTGCACATCCAACACCCGGCGCAAATCAGCCGACTGCGCAATCAGCCGCCCTAACGCGTCCATCTCCTCGATGGTCCGGTCCAGCAGCTTGCGCTCATCGGCAAGCGCATACAGCGCCGTCGCATAACGCTCAGCGAGGGTCGAGGCGATGTCATCCATGGCGACTTCTGTCACGCGCAGCCTTTCGAAGCGTTTCCACCAAAACCAATTACCCAACTTATCCGGTCGAGAAGCGGGCAAAATCAACCCATCCGCGTCTCAAAGCGGCGCTCGGGGAGCTAGCACAGCCCACCCCCCCGCGCAACCAGCGTTCACAAAAACGAGATAGGGTCGATATCGATAATCACCCGCACCGAGCGCGGTCGTTGCACCCGGCTTAGCCAGTCGCGCAGCACGCTCTGCACCGCAATCCCGCGCTCGGCCTTGACCAAAAATCGCCAGCGATGCCGCCCGCGCAACATCGCAAACACCGCAGGCGCTGGCCCCAACACCACCACCCCGTCGATCACCGGCGCCTGCTGCGCCAGCGCCCGGCAGGTCGCCGCCACCGGCTCCGCCTGATCACCACTGACAATCAACGCCGCCAACCGTCCATAAGGCGGCCAATGGCCCGGCATCCGCAACGCCGCTTCGGCCTGGCGAAACCCGGCCAAATCCCCGCTCGCCAAAGCCTGCATCACCGGATGCTCGGGCTGCCAGGTCTGCAACAAAGCGCGCCCTGGCCGCTCAGCCCGGCCCACTCGCCCGGCCACCTGATGCAATAATTGCGCACTGCGCTCAGCCGCCCGCAAATCCCCACCCGCCAGCCCCAAATCCGCATCCACCACCCCCACCAAGGTCAGCTGCGGAAAATGCCAGCCCTTGGCCATCATTTGCGTGCCAATCAGCACATCCACCGCCTTGGTCTCCACCGCGCGCACCAGCGCGCCCGCCTGCTCCGCCGAGCCCACCACATCGCTGGTCATCAGCGCCGAGCGCGCCTCGGGCAACACTGCGCGCACCTCCTCGGCAATCCGCTCCACCCCCGGCCCAATCG
>JAJZEG010000314.1 GCA_021828605.1 Pseudomonadota bacterium
AAATCGGCGCATCCGCCGGATTGACCTCATTATAGACCGGCGGATATTGCAAATTCGGCGGCAGCGTGCCCGAGGCGGCATTGATCGCGGCCTGCACATCCTGCGCCGCCGTATCCATGTTCAACTGCAAATCAAAGCGGAGTGTAATCGCGCTGGTGCCTTGGCTCGAAATTGAACTCATCGCGGCCAAGCCAGCAATTTCACCAAATTGCCGTTCGAGCGGTGCGGTGATCAGCTTCGAGACGGTATCGGGCGACGCGCCCGGCAATTTGGTGACCACCTCAATGGTCGGAAACGCGACCGAGGGCAGCGAGGCCACCGGCAACGCCCGATAACCCAGCACACCGAGCAGCAACACCGCAATCGCGAGCAGCGTGGTCGCGACGGGTCGGCTAATAAAGGGTGCCGAAATATTCATGATCCGTGAGAAGGAACCGCCACGATCCGCACCACCGATCCTTCGCTCAAGCGCGCACCCCCTTCAGTAACCACCTGATCACCAAAGCGCAGCCCGCGCTTGATCACCACCTGATTGCGCCCTTGATAGCCCAAGGTGACAGGCTGCACCTTGATTTTCGGCAATTTCGCCCCGCCGGTCGCAGGCATCACCACATACACGAAACTTCCATCCGGCCCCTGCTGCACCGCATCGCTCGGCACCACCAGCGCATGCGTGATGGTGCGCACCAACACCCGCACATTAACAAATCCACCCGGCCACAGATTTTTTCGCGCATTGGCAAAGCGCCCTTTGGCGGTCAGCGTGCCGGTCGAACTATTAATCGTATTATCGATCACCGATAACGTGCCGTTATCAATCACCGCATGATCGCTGGCGCCGCCCTCATCGCGCGCCGACACCGTCACCGGCCCCTGGGTCATTGCGGCACGCAAAACCGGCAAATCTTGCTGCGGCAGGCTGAACTGCACCGAAATCGGCTGGAGCGTATTAATGGTGACAATCCCATTGCTCAGGGCGGGGGTCACGATATTGCCCGCATTAATCTGTAAAATTCCGGTTTTACCGGCAATCGGCGCGCGGATTTTGGTGTAGCCCAGATTGATTTTGTCGGTCTCAATCGTCGCCTGATCCTGGCGGACCAGCGCCTCTGCCTCCAACAAGGTTGCCTGTGCCGTCGCTGCTTGTTGCTTGGAAGTATAATTCTGCTGCACCAAGGCCGCATATTGCCGCGCTTGCAACCCGGCATTCGCCGCACTAGCTTGATCCTGAGCCAGCCGCGCCGCCGCCTGCGCTAACGCGGCCTGATAGGGGGCCGGATCGATTTGCGCCAAGAGCTGACCCTTTTGCACAAATTGGCCCTCATGGAATAGCACCTTGAGCAGCGGCCCGGTGATCATCGGCTGCACCACCACGGTCCGATACGGCACCACCGAGCCCAACGCGGTCAAATAAACGGGCACGGTGCGCGTCTTCACCATCGCGACCTTCACCGGAATCACCACCTGCTTGATTTTGTGCCGCGCGGACCCGCCCGCCACCAGCCGGACCACCACAATCGCCACCAGCACCGCGACCACGCCACCCGCCAGCCACCGCCGCCGTATCGCCATCTCAGCGCTCCGTCTGTTGATGATAAAGGGCAGGATTGATCGAACTATGCTGAGCGGACCAGCCGCCCCCCATCGCTTTATACAAATTCACCGCCGACTGAAATCGGGTTAATCTGGCCTGCACCAAGGTATTTTCATCCGATAACACCGTTTGCTCCGCGTTCAATACCGTGCTCACATCGACAATTCCCGCCTGCAACTGGGCCTTGGCCCCCGCTAACGCGCCTTGCGCGCGGCTCACCGCCACGCGCTGCAATTGCTCCTGGCGCGTCGCAAAATGCAACGCCGTCATCGCGGTCTCGACATCGGTGAAGGCCTGCACCACGGTTTGCTCATATCTTGCCACATCCTCGCGATAGGTCGCCCGATCCACGCCCAACGTGCCGCTCAACGCGCCGCCCTCGAAAATCGGCTGGCTGATCGATGTTGCCGCCGAGAGCAGCAACGAGCCTGGCGCGATCAGCGTATTCAGCGCCGCACTCTGCCAACCCGCCGAGCCGGTCAGGCTGATCGAGGGGAAAAATGCCGCAATCGCCCCGCGCACATTATCATTCGCCGCAATCAAATTGGCCACCGCCTCCGCCACATCCGGCCGGCGCGCCAAAAGCTGCGAGGGCAGGCCGGGGCGCAGCTTCGGCACATGAATATCCGCGAGCGACCCGCCTTGCACGTTGAGAAATTCCGGCGCCTGACCGGTGAGAATTCCCAAACCGATCGCCTGCTGGCGCAATGCCGAGGTCAAATTGGGAATCGTTGCGCGTTGCGCCGCCACCAGCGCCGCCTGCTGTGCCACGGTCGGCTGATCAATAATCCCGGCATGATATTCGGCCCGGAGTTGGGCGAGCAAGGCCTGTGCCGCCTGCAAATTCTGCTCGGCGATGCCCAACTGGTCTTCATCGGCTAACATTTGGAAATAGGTGGTCGCCACCGCCGCCTCCTCGGTCAGCGCCACGGTTTTTTCGTTAAACGCCGCCGCCGCCGCACTCGCCTGCGCGGCGCGCAGCGCATCCCGATTTTTGCCCCAGAAATCCAGCTCATAGGAGGCTGAAAACGAGCCGCTATAATGATGCGAGGTCAGGGTCGAGCCTTGGCTCCCACCAAACCCGGTGCCATTGCTTGAGGTGGCACGCGCCGCACCCAGGCCTTGTTGCTGGAAATTACCGCTGCCCGAGCCGGTGATGCTGGGCAAAAGCGGGGCGCCGGAGATGCGAATTTGCGCATTGGCCGCTTCGAGCTGATCCACCGCCTCGATGACCGAAAAATTATGCAATCGCGCTTGCGCGATCAGCCGATCCAGTTCGGGCGAACCAAAATGCCGCCACCAGCCGGGCTTCGGCCAGGACGGTGCGGCGTGGTTTGAGGCCACAAACCGGGTCGGCACACGCAATTTTGGCGGATCAAAACGCGGCCCGACCGTGCAACCGGTAAGCCCGATTAACGCGATGCCAACGCCGCCCAGAACCCGCTTGCTCCACCCACTTCCGCTCATGCTGCGCCCATCCGCCCTGCAATCCTCCGGTCATCGCTCGATAAAGCCCGCTTGTAACAGCCTCATGTCAATAAAAAGTAACCCGACCCCGCGCTCTACGGATGCCAGATAATCGTCTCAGGGCGTGGGGCCAGCGGATCGAACGCGATCCATTGGCCGTTCATCACTGACTGCCCGGTTAGTGCCAGAATAAACCCCCAATGGCTAATCAGCACGGTCTCGGCCTGATCATCGCGTTCGGCCATTTGCGCCCGAAACGCATCCGCCCGCGCGATCACCGATTGTTCAGATTCCAACCTGTCCGGCCACCATTGATCAGCCAAATGCTCAAATGCATGCGCGCTGAACGCCGCCGCCAACACGTCCGGCGCGCGACCAATATCACATTTGAACGCGAATCGCTCGCGCACCAGCGGCTCGATCTCGGCGCGCAACCCCAACCGCGCCAGCAAAGGGGCGGCTGTCTGCAAAGCGCGGGTGTAAGGCGACACAATCACCCGTGAAATCGGCCCGCGCGTAAGCTGATCCGCCGCCGCCTGCGCCTGCTCATGACCCAGCGCGGTCAATTCCGGATCAATAATTCCCGGATCGCGTCGGGTTGCGCTGAAATGCACGTTGAACTCGCTCTGGCCGTGGCGCAACAGGATCATCGAGCAGCGATACCGTTCACCAGCCCGCGCTGTAAACCCACCCCGCGCCGCCAGCGCATCCCGCCCGGTTGCGAAGCCCTCTGCTCCGGCGTACATACCAGTGATCAACGCACCGCCAATCTCAATTTAGCGGGTCAAATCCGCGCCCACGGGCGCGCACACAACCGAGGCGTGCATGCCATTATGCACGGCCAGTCAAGGATCGATTATGGATAAGGGCTTTCCCGTCGCAATCGTCATGCTCGTCCTGGTCGCAGGGTTTTTACTGCTGCGCCTGCGCAGCGTGCTGGGCAAGCGCACCGGCTTCGAGCGCCCGCCTTTGCCCGACCAGCCCAGCCTTGATTTGCGTGGCGGTCTGCGCCCGGCCATTGATGGCATCGCCGAGCCGATGCGCGCCAAACCCGGCAGGCCGATCCCACCCCCTCACACCATTGTCGGCCAGGCCCTGACCCGCATCGCGCAAGCGGACCCGCGATTCGAGCCGGTCAGCTTCCTCGATCATGCGGTGCGTGCATTCGAGCAAATCGTCGCCGCTTTCGCGGCTGGCGATCTGGCCTTGCTGCAATCCCTGCTCACCCCCACGGTCTTTCGCACCTTCGAGCAGGCGATCAATGCGCGCCACGAAGCGGGTGACACCCAAACCACCCGGATCAAATCCATCGTCGAGGCCACCATTGATAATGCCGACATTATCGCCGATCACGCCGCCATCGTGGTGCGCATTGTCTCGGATCAGGAAAATTTCACCCGCAACGGCCAAAATATTATCATCGCCGGGTCGGAATCGGTGGTGGAAATGATCGACCTCTGGACCTTTGATCACCCGCTCGCCGGTAATGACCCGGTTTGGCGTCTCGCCGCCGCGCATAGCGGTTGAACGTGCTGCGTCACCCTATGCCAGTCATGACACATCGTTCGGGAGTTTGATTGTGCCGTATCGCGCCAACCTTGCCTGCCGTCTCCTCGCCAGCCTAACCTTGTTCGGCCTTGCTGGTTGCCAACTGCCCCAGGCCCAAACCGGCGCGAACGCCCCAGCTTCCTTCCATCCGATCAGTTTTGCCAGCCTGCCCGGCTGGTCGACGGCGCAGGCGCAAGCCGGGCTGCGCGCGTTCCAACGCTCCTGCACCGCCCTCGCCGTGCTGCCCGAGGATCAAAAACTCGGCGGCGCCAATCTCGGCCTGCCCTCGATCAACCAAGCGGGCGCTTGGCGCCCGGCCTGCGCCGCCGCAAAATCCGTGCCCCCCGGCAACCCGCAAGCCGCCGAGACCTTTTTCACCACCTATTTCACCCCCTATGCCAGCAGCGCGCCCACCCGCCTGACCGGCTATTTCGAGCCTTTGCTCGCGGGCTCGGAAGTGCCGCTCGCGGGTTATGATTTTCCGGTCTATGGCAAGCCAAACACCTTGATCACCGCCAATCTCGGACGCTTCAAACCCGCCCTTGTCGGCCAGCATCTGACCGGGCGGCTGCGATTGCAAAAATTCGTGCCGTTTTATTCGCGCGCCTCAATCGATAATGGCGCGCTTCGCCGGGGTGGCCACGCGGTCGGCTGGCTGCGCTCCGCAGCCGACGCTTACCTGCTCCAGCTGCAAGGCTTCGGTCGGATGCGCCTGCCCGATGGCAGTTTGGTCGATCTGGTCTTTGATGACACCAATGGCCGACCCTACGTCCCCATCGGCAAGCTCCTCGCCGCCCAAGGCGATCTCTCGGCCAATGATCTCTCCGTGCAATCGATCATTAACTGGCTGCAAGACCATCCCAATCAGGCGCGCACCATCACCGCGCAAAACCCCAATTACGTTTTTTTCAAACGCGTTCATGACATCCCGGCCAATCTCGGCGCCCCCGGTGCGCTCGGCGTGCCGCTCACCCCCCGCCACTCGATTGCCATCGCTGCGGGCAGCGTGCCGCTCGGCGCGCCGGTTTTCGTCACCGCCCCCGGCTTCACCCGGCTCACCGCTGCCCAGGATATCGATGTCAGCGCCAAAGGCGCTGCGGCCGCCCAAATATTTTTCGGCGTCGGCGCCAAGGCCGAAACCCAAGCCGGCGCCTTTTTGCAAACCGGTCAAATCACCCTTTTGCTGCCCCGCCCGCTCAGCCCCCAACCCGCCGGTTAACCCGATGACACCGCCTGTAAAACCCCGCATCGCTCTGTTCGTCACCTGTCTGGTCGATCTGTATCGCCCGAGCATCGGCTTCGCCGCCCTGACTTTGCTCGAAGCTGCGGGCTGCGCGGTCGAAGTGCCACGCGGGCAAACCTGCTGCGGCCAACCCGCTTACAATGCCGGTGATCAAACCACCGCGCGCGATCTCGCCGCCGGGCTAATCAAATCCCTGGCCGCCTATGATTACGTCGTCGCCCCGTCCGGCTCCTGTGCGGGTATGCTGCGCAAACACATGCCCGATTTGTTCACCAACGACCCGCAACTGCGCGCGCAAGCGGAAAATCTCGCGGCAAAAACCTATGAGCTGACCAGCTTCCTGGTTGATATCATGCAGTTCAAAGGGCTCGGCGTCGCGTTTCCCGGCTTGGTCACCTACCATGATAGCTGTGCGGGCCTGCGCGAGCTTGGCGTCAAATCCCAGCCGCGCGCCTTGCTCGGCCAGGTCGCCGGGCTTGAGTTGGTCGAGATGGCCGAGCCGGAAATCTGCTGCGGCTTCGGCGGCACGTTTTGCATCAAATATCCCGATATCTCGACCCGCATGGCCGCCGATAAAACCGCCGATGCCCGCAGCACCGGCGCGCCAACTTTGCTTGCGGGCGATCTCGGCTGCCTGCTCAATCTCGCGGGCACGCTCAGCCGCGACAATCAACCGATCACCGTCCGCCATATCGCCGAACTGCTCGCCGGGATCACCGACACTGTGCCGCCGATCGGCGCCCCGAAAGCCAGATCATGAGCACCACGACGCACACCGCCACCCGCGACCGCCTCACCATCGCCAGTCTGATCGGCGTGCTGGGTATCGTATATGGCGATATCGGCACCTCACCTTTATACGCGCTGCAAGCCTGCCTCAGCTATGTCACCAAAGGCGGGCTGCATAATATCGACGTGTTCGGTCTGGATTCCCTGATCTTCTGGGCGCTGATCATCACCGTCACCCTGAAATACGTGATATTCGTGATGCGCGCCGATAATGACGGCGAAGGCGGCATCCTGGCTTTGATGGCGCTCGCCCAACGTGTTGCCCGCTCCAAACGCACCCGCACCGCTTTGCTGTTAATCGGCATTCTCGGCGCGGGCTTGTTCCTCGGTGATGGCGTGATCACCCCGGCGATTTCCGTTCTGTCCGCCGTCGAAGGGCTCAGCGTCGCCTCACCCAGCTTCAACGCGCTGGTCCTGCCCATCGCCATCGGCGTCATTGTCGGGCTGTTCATGGTGCAGCGACGCGGCACCGCGACGGTCGGGCGGTTTTTTGGGCCGATCATGGTGATCTGGTTCCTCACCATTGGCGGGCTCGGCCTGCATGAAATCATCATCCACCCGATTATTCTGCGCGCTCTGATCCCGACTTACGGGGTCCATTTCATTCTCAGCCATGATTTCCTTGCCTTCACCGCATTGGGTGCGGTGGTGCTCTCGGTCACCGGCGCCGAGGCGCTCTACGCCGATATGAGCCATTTCGGTCGCCGACCGATTCGCCTGTCCTGGCTGTGTTTCGTGCTGCCGATGCTGATGCTGAATTATCTCGGCCAGGGTGCTCTGGTGATCATCCATCATCACGCCGCCGATAACCCGTTTTATCTGCTCGCCCCGCATCAGGTGTTGATCCCGCTGGTCATCCTCTCGACCGTTGCCACCATTATCGCCAGCCAATCGGTGATTTCCGGCGCCTTCACTCTGGGTCGACAATGCGTCCAGCTCGGCCTGTTGCCGCGCATGGAAGTGCGTCACACCAACCAGACCGAGGAAGGCCAGATCTACGTCCCGCAAATCAACGCGGCCCTGGCCACTGGCGTGGTGGTGCTGGTACTCGCCTTCGGCTCCTCCAACGCGCTGGCTTCGGCCTATGGCATCGCGGTCACCGGCACGTTCCTCTGCACCAATATCCTCGCCGCAATCACCTATCACCGGCTCTATAACTGGCCGCTCTGGCGCACCATCGCGGTCTGGGGCACCTTCATGATCATCGATTTCGCCTTTTTCAGCGCCAATTTGCTGAAAATCGTCGAAGGCGGCTGGGTGCCGCTCGCCATCGGCCTCTCAATCGTGCTGCTGATGACCACCTGGCGGCGCGGTCGCGGCCTGCTGTTCGCGCGCTGGCAACAAGACAGCCTGCCGCTCGCCTCGTTCCTCAAGCGCCTGCCGCAATCGCGCATCGTCCGCGTTCCAGGCATCGCGGTGTTCCTCACCGGCAATCCCGAATATACTCCGGCCTCACTCCTGCATAATCTCAAACATAACAAAGTCCTGCACGAGACCGTGTTTTTCGTCACCGTGCGCAATCTCGATATCCCGCTGGCCGCCCCAGCCGAGCGGGTCCAAGCCGAAGAACTGGTCAGTGGCGTCTATCGGGTGATTATTTCTTACGGCTTCATGGAAACCCCCAACATTCCTCGCTCGCTCGACCTCCTGCGCGAGCAGAATATCCCGTTCAATGCCATGCAAACCAGCTATTTCCTCGGTCGCGAAACCGTGGTGCCCGCCTCGGTGCCGAAACTCGGCTTTATCCGCCGCGCTTTGTTCCTGTTCATGCTGCGCAATGCCACCTCGGCCATCGAGTTTTTTCAAATCCCGTCGGACCGCGTGGTGGAACTCGGCGTGCGCATCGCCATTTAGAGCGCGGTATGTCCTGCTTGACGCAAGCGCGCCAATCTGGCCGCACTCCAACTTTATGGTGCGAGGCTGATTCACGCTTTTCATTGCCGCGTGTGGCGCGTCAATTCCAAACGATCAGACTTGAAGCCCCATGACCGCAATCCGCCGCGTCACCGGCCCCGATGGCGCCGCGTTGCACCTCGTGCCGCTCGCGCCTGAGCGCCTGCCCAAAGTTACCAAACGTGACCTCGAACGCGCCTGGCTCGCCGCCCATCAACAGGCTCAACGCCCGTGCCCCTCACCACCCCGCGCGTTTCACTTCGCCAGCGGTGCGACCCTCACTGTGACCGATGCCGATGCAAGGCTCTGGGCCAGCGCCATCGATGCCAGCGCCGATCTCGCCACCGCCTACGGCGTCTCACTCTGCCTGCGCCTGCTCGGCCTGATCGCGCTCATCGCCCGCGAAGCCTGGTGCGCGCCGCATCTCCAATTTCGCGGCGCGGACTGCCCGGTCGATGCCAGCTTGCTCAAAGCCGCATCCCTCGCCACATTAACGGCCCATGGCGCGCTTGATCCCGCCGCCGTCCAAAATCTGCTTTCGCCGCATTTCACCGCATCCTCATAAGCACTGGAGACCCGCCATGCCCCGCTTCGCCTTCCTGCTCCTGGCCTCGATTGTCCCGCTCGCCGCCTGTAGCTTCGATGCGCCGCCCCCCTCGGCCAGCCAACAGGCCGATCAGGCGGTTTGCACCAAGCGCGCCGATCATATTTACGCCGCCCGTCATTTCGCGGGACTCTCTCGCCCGGATCAGTTCGCCACCCCGTTATCCGGCACCCCCGATCCTCACTATATCAACAACCATCTCGCCGCTCTCCATGCGCGCGATGACCGGATTAATCGTTGCGTGCAGCTCGCCAACCCCGCTTTTGTCGGCTCGGATGCCAAATTACCCACCCCGCGCATCATCGGTCCAGGCTCCTAGAGCGCGATATAGTCCTCCGTGCAACCGATTGGCGGCATCACGGCTGGTATCCAGCCCGAAAGGCTGCTGCATCCCAGCTCGATCTATCTCTCCGGCGCCAACACGAAACTGGGCCTGATTTTGCGTGCCCGGCTCGCCGCCAGCCCGTTCGCCGGCAGCATCAGCGAAACTTCGCCCAACTCCCCCATCGATCTTGCGCTGATCGCCGATCCGCCCGCCGCCATCCCTGGGGAGCTCGCGGGCCTCACCAACAAATTACGGGGCGGCGCCGTCATTTATGCCGATATCGACACCGAAACCCTGCGCACTGTGGCAAAGCGCGCGCAAATCCGGGTGATCGGCGGTCGCTCCCTCGGCATCGCCAATCCGGCCATCGGGCTGAACGCGCTGCTGATGCAACGCCCCGCTTTGCCGGGTCGCGTCGCTTTGCTCAGCCAATCGGCGGCCATTGCCCGCGCGGTGATCGATTGGGCCGAACCCAACGGTGTTGGCTTTTCACATATCATCGGCATCGGCGCCAATGCCGATATCGGCTTTGGGCGCTTGCTCGATCAGCTCGCCCGCGACCCCGCTACCGGCCTGATCCTGCTCGATATCGCCCAACTCCGCGACCCGCGCTTGTTTCTCTCCGCCGCCCGCGCCTGTGCGCGCTTGCGCCCGATCATCGCCCTCGCGCCGGGGGCCCGGCTCGCCGATCCGAGCGCGCTCGGCCTGCGTGCGTATGAGGCGGCGCTCTCGCGCGCGGGCGTCCTGCTCACCACCCGGTTCGATTCATTCCTCGCCACCGCCGAAACCCTGATCCGAGCCCGTCCGGCCAAAGGCGATTCCCTGGCCATTCTCGGCAATGGCATCGGCGTTGCCCGCCTCGCCGCCGATGCCGCCCTCGCCGCTGGTCTGACCCTCACCCGCCTCACCGATGAAACCCGCCGCGTGCTCAGCCTCGGCCTCAGCCACGCGCCCGACGCCTCCGGCCCGATCGCGGTGCTCGATGTCGCGGGCACCAAACTCGCCGATCTCGCCGCCATGCTCGCGGGTGCCGGCGAAGTCGGTGGCATTCTGGTGGTTCACGCCCCCTCGCATGACCAAAACGATGACGCCGCGATTGATGCGCTGATCGCCTGCGCGCGCAGCGTCACCAAGCCACTGCTGGTCGCCGTGCTCGGCGAAGCAACCGGCGGCAGGTTGCGCCACCGGCTGAGCATGGCCGGCCTCGCCGCCTTCGCGACCCCGGAAGACGCCGTTAGCGGTTTTGCCGATCTGCTGCGCCATCGCGATGCCCGTGCCACCGCGCGCGAACTGCCGCAATCGACCATTATCGAAATCGCCCCGAATCATGACCAGGTGCGACAGGTGCTCGCTTCCACCCCGCCATCCGCCGACCCGGCTGCACCCTCCTGGCTCAACCAGAGCCAGGCCTTTGCCCTGCTCGATGCTTATGGGATCAGCACACCGCCGCATCGCATCGCGCTCGATCCCGAGGCAGTCGGCCAAGCCGCGCGCGCGCTCGGCTTTCCGGTGGTGGTCAAACTCTCCCACCCTGATTTCGCGGCACACCGCCCGCACGGCTCGGTGGCGCTCGATCTGCCGGACGCCGCCTCCGCCATCGCTGCCGCGAAGGTGATCACCGCCCGCCTGCGTCAGCGCGACGCTTGGCCGGATGGCGCGGTATTCCTGGTCCAGGCGCAAATCCAACCGGCGCGCGAATTGCAAATAAGCGTGCAATCACACCCGATTTTCGGCCCGATCATCAGCCTCGGCCCCGGTGGCCGCGATCCTGGCGAAGCCAGTAGCCAAGCCGTCGAATTATTGCCGCTCAATCTCGCTCTGGCCCAATCGCTCATCACCCGCGCCGGCGATGCCAAATTGCTGCGTCTGCGCCGGGGCTTGAGCATGGCTGATCGCGATGCGCTCGCCACCACCCTGGTGCGGGTCAGCCAATTAATCATCGACTGGCCCGCCATCGGCAGCCTCGATATCGACCCGCTGCTGGCCAGCCCATCGATCACGCCCGCCATCACCGCTGCCAGCGCGCGGATCAGCTTGCGCCCGCGCGACCAACCGCCGGTCCCTCTTGCCATCCGACCCTATCCCGCCGAACGGGTCGAAACCCTGAGTTTGCACGGACGCAGCATCACCATTCGCCCGATCCGCCCGGAAGATGCCAGCGCCCATGCCCGCTTATTCGCGCGCATCCCCGCCGAAGATATTCGCCGCCGGTTTTTCTCGGCCATGCGCAGCCTGACCCCGGAACAACTCGTGCGGCTGACCGAAATCGACTATACTCGCGAACTCGCTCTGATCGCGACCGAAACCATTATCGCCGCCGATGCTGACCATGCGAGCGAAACCCGGGGCATCGCCCGCCTGGTCGGCTCCGACACCGATAACACCGAAGCCGAATTCGCGATCCTGATCGAACCCGCCGCCAAACTTCTCGGCCTCGGCTCCGCCTTGATGCAGCGCCTGATCGATTGGGGCCGCGCGGAAGGCGTGCAAACCATCATCGGTGACATCCTCGCTGAAAACACCCCGATGCTGGCCTTTGTTGAAAATCTTGGTTTCACCCTCAGCCATTCCACCACCGATACCGACATCATCCAGGCCCGCCTTAGCCTGACCTGAGCCCAATCAAACCCTCATGCGCATCCTCCGCTCACCGCCCAAACCCGATTACGTGCTGATGACCATGACCCTGCTCTGGGGCGGCACCTTCATCATCACCCGCAACGCGTTGACGCTCCTCAACCCGTTCGCCTTCATCGCCGCCCGCTTCGGCCTCGCCGCCCTGATCCTGTTCAGCCTGCTGCGCCCCAACCTGTTTGCGCTCCGCAAGCGCGATCTCGCGGCAGGGTTGATCATCGGCGTCACGTTATTCTTCGGCTACGGGCTGCAAGCGGTCGGGCTGCGCAGCGTCGCCAGCGCCCAATCTTCTTTCCTCACGGCACTTTACGTTCCCATGGTGCCGCTGCTCGAATTCCTCGCCTTCCGTCGCCGCCCCCAGCCAGTCCCGGCTTTGGGCATTGCCATCGCCTTTCTTGGC
Organism: Pseudomonadota bacterium; assembly: GCA_021828605.1. The sequence continues at coordinate 12,498 of JAJZEG010000314.1, forward strand.
CTGATCCTGGTTTCCGGCCAAAACCTGCACCGATTTCACATCGGCACCGGCGAAACCCTCACCCTCGGCGGCGCGCTCGCCGCCGCCATCGAAATCGTGCTGATCAGCCGCCTGACCAAAGGCACCGACCCGCGCCGGATGGCCTTGATCGAACTGATCACCGTCGCCTTGATCGCCTTGGTTGCCAGCGTCATTTTGCCCATCCCGCCCCCCACCACGCCGAGCA
>JAJZEG010000163.1 GCA_021828605.1 Pseudomonadota bacterium
CTTGCCAAGCACGCCCAAACATCCGATATCACCCCTGGGAGATCGGTCGCGGACGGGCGTCTCGCCAACCCGGTCAGGGCCGGAAGGCAGCAGCCGCAACGAGTTTCCGCACGGGTCGTTGATCCGGTCTCCCACCCCTTCCTCCAAACCACGCGGAGCCCATGGCCGGTTTATTCGATGATGATCCGCCAGTGCCGAACCCAGGCCCATCCCTGTTCGGCGATGAGCCCGCTGCGCCGATCCCCGAATCCGCCCCGGCCTACCGGGTTCTCGCTCGCAAATACCGCCCGACCTGCTTTGATGATCTGATCGGCCAAGAGGGTCTGGTCCGCACCCTGCGCAACGCCTTCGCGATGAACCGCATCGCCCATGGCTTCATGTTCACCGGGGTGCGCGGCGTCGGCAAAACCACGACGGCGCGGATCATTGCCCGCGCGCTTAACTGCATTGGCCCCGACGGCACGGGGAGTGCCACCGCCGATCCGTGCGGAATTTGCGCGAATTGCCGCTCGATCCTCGCTGACCGCCATCCCGACGTGATCGAAATGGATGCCGCCTCCAATACCGGCGTCGATGATGTCCGCGCGATTATCGATGCCACCCAGTTCAAGCCGATGATGGCGCGCGCCAAAGTGTTCATTATCGATGAAGTACACATGCTCTCGCGCAACGCCTTCAACGCGTTGTTGAAAACCCTCGAAGAGCCGCCGCCGCACGTTAAATTCATTCTCGCCACCACCGAGATACGCAAAGTCCCGATTACCATTCTCTCGCGCTGCCAGCGCTTTGACCTCAAGCGCGTGCCCATCGAAACCCTCGCCGCCCATTTCGCCCGCATCGCGAGCGCCGAGGCGATCAGCATCGAACCCAGCGCGCTCGAAGCCATCGCCCGCGCCGCCGATGGCTCGGTGCGCGATGGTCTGTCCCTGCTCGATCAGGCGATCGCGCTCGGCCCCGATGCCAGCATCATCACCACCGAAGCCGTCGCCACCATGCTCGGCCTCGCTGATCGCTCGGTTGTGTTTGATCTGATGGACGCCATCGCCGCAGGCGATACCGCGCAGGCGCTCGGCGTGCTCGATCAGGCCCATGATAACGGCGCCGAACCCGGTCAGGTGCTGCAAGATTTGTTGAATCTGACCCATACGCTCTCGCGCCTGAAATCAATCCCCGATCTCGCCACCCGCATCAGCCTGCCCGAACTCGAACGCACCCGAGGCCGCGCCCTCGCTGACGCGCTCTCGATCCCCTGGCTCGGTCGATTGTGGCAAATGCTGCAAAAAGGCCTGATCGACCTCGATCACGCGACTGATCGCCACGCCTGTGCCGACATGGTGGTGATCCGCCTGTGCTTTGTCGCGGATGCGCCCACCCCCGGCGACCTGCTGCGAAGCTTGCGCAACACCCAAACCAACAATGTCGCCGCGCCGCGCCCCACCGCCTCGGCCAACGCGCCGAGCGGGACCGGCCTGCGCGCCGTCGCCAATGGCGCGCCGATCAGCCCTGATCCCGCGCCCAATGCTAAACCGATGCCGACCCGGTTCGAACAGGTGGTCGCCCTCGCGCATGATCGCCGTGATATTCGCTTAGCCGCCCATTTGCGCCACGATGTCGGGCTGGTGCGTTTCGCCCCGCCGATTATCGAACTTAATCTTACCGCCGCCGCCCCGCGCGACCTCGCCGCCCGGCTCGCGGCGATGCTGGAGGCCGAAACCGGTCGCCGCTGGACCATTGCTCTGTCCACCGAACGCGCTCAACCCAGCCTCGCCGAGGCCGAACGCCAGGAAGCGAACAACGCCCATCAGCAAGCGAGCCAGCACCCGCTGGTGCAAGCCGTGCTGGCCGCCTTTCCGGGTGCGCGGATCGAGGCGCTGCACCGGCCCGAGGCCGAGGCGCCATCGGTCCTTGATGATCCCGACCCGATTCCCGATAGTGGCCCCGATCTGAACCTCGATCTGACCCCCGATCTGAACCAGGAGTATTCATGAAAAATCTCGCAGGCCTGATGAAACAAGCCCAGCAAATGCAGCAGAAAATGCAGGATATGCAAACCATGCTGGAAGCCCTGGAAATCGAAGGTCAATCCGGCGCCGGGCTGGTTCGCCTCACTCTATCGGGCAAGGGCGCGCTCAAACGCGTCATGATCGACCCGAAACTCCTCACCACCGACGAAGCCGAAACCCTGCACGACCTGCTCATCGCCGCCCATGCCGACGCCCGCACCAAACTCGACGCGGTCTCCGCCGCCGAGATGCAAAAAGCCACCGGCGGGATTTCGCTCCCTGACGGCATGAAACTCCCGTTCTAACTATGAGTTACTTCTGGAGCAGCCGCCGATAATAATCATGCGCCCGCGCGGTCAATCCGGGCTGCGCATCGCGCTTGATCACCCGCCGCTCGATCCGCCGTGCCACATTACCCGCCCCGGCCTGGTTGAGACGCAGCCCACCGCCGCCGATGGCACCCTCGGCCCCTGCCTGCTTCGCACCCGAGCCGAGCGACCCCGGTGCTGACCCGCCTGCTCGCTCTGCCGCCGCCGCCTGTTGCGCCGCCTGCTGCAACGCCGCAATCGCGGATCGCTGCGCCGGCTCCGCCCCGAGCGCGTTGCCGCTTTGCAACTGCGCCGCCGCCTGCCCCATCGCCGTCGCCGCCGCGCCTAACGGCGATGCGCCCCCGGACTGAGCGCCACGCCGTTGCGCCATTCCCTGCGCCTGATGCTGCAACCCGGCCTGCGCCTGCGCTAATTTCCGAGGGCTGGTGCGGTGCGCGCCCGACCCCAACGGCCGCGTCGCCGCGACGCTCTGATCCAGCAACGCCGATTGCGCGCGCAACATCCCGGTGACTTTCGCCGCCATTTGAGCCGCCGCCGCTTTTGCCGCCGCTTCTGCGGCTTGCCGAGCCTGCGTTTGCGCACGCGGCACGGACCGCCGCGCACCCCGCAACAGCCGCTCCAATTTACGCAAATCAGCCCGGGCC
>JAJZEG010000139.1 GCA_021828605.1 Pseudomonadota bacterium
AGCATCGCCTGGCGCGGTGCGCTGGCGGGGATCGGGCGGACGGTTTCAAAATCGGGTCCGGGGCGGGTGGCGGCTCGCACCGCGCCGGCAATCAGCCGGTCGGCGCGCGGGCGCACCGGCCTATAGCCGTGCTGGCGATGTGCCAGATAATGCAAAAGCGGGTTTTCATCGCCCAGCTCGCTTGCATAGCGGCTGCGGTAGAACTTCACATCGAAATCAGGCGAGGGATCGCGCCCTTCGATCACCCCGAAGGCGCAGAAATGCTCGAACGGATCGGTGCGGCTGGCGGCGACGTCGGGGTTGCGGTCCAGATACCAGCCCGGATCGAACAGCGGCACCGGGCTGACCTTGCCGGAATGACGGCGGGCCAGAAAATCGGCCAGCGCGTTGGCTTCCGGCCCCAGACCATATTGATCGCGATACCAGCTTGGATCGAAGCGCGCGGACGGGCGGCGGCCTTCGCGGTCGCCAAATTCCAGATAATGCACCAGCGGGTTGATTTCGGCGCGGGCAATGTCGGGGTTGGTGTGCTGATAATAGACCGGGTCGAAATAGGGGTTGGGATAGCGCCCCTCGCGCCAGCCGGCGGTGCAGAAATGATCGATCAGATCGACGCCCGCGCCGATATCGGGGTTATGCGCCCGGTAATAGGTTTGATCAAAGAGCGGTGTTTCGCTCAACAGGATATGATCATGGCTTTCGCGCTGCGGTTTGGCCATGGTTAAACTCCTGCTGCGTGCAGGCGGGGGGTGAGCAAGTGAGGGGGGCGCAAATCAAGATCAAGGCGTTGCGCCAGAGCCCGACCGAGGCATAAAATCGGCGCTTCCTCGAACAAGCGGCCCCAGAGGCTGATCGAATGAGGCACGCGATAAGCGCCGGTCAGGGCGGTGGTGGTGCCCGCCAGACTATCCTCGGTGCGGCTGGGTGTTTCGATAAAGCCGCTCGGCAGGCACAGGCAGGGATGGCCGGTGAAATTGGTGGCGGCGAGCATCGGGCCGACAAAGCTTGGGCCGATCAGCACATCGATATCGCGCATCAGCGCATCGATCGCGATCATGGTCTGGCGGCGCAGCCGGTCGAGTTGGACATGATCAACCGCCGAGAGCAGCCGCGCCATGCGAAACTGGTTCGGCCAGGCATCGGCGGCCTGCCAGGCGAGCAGATCATCGCGGTCGCTCAGGGTCAGGTCCTCGAACGAGGCGGCGGCTTCGGCCATTAAAATCGAGACCAGACTATCATAGGGTAGGTCGGCGCGGCTGCATTCAACCAGGGTCACGCCGAGCGCGCGGCAATGATCGAGCATCAAGCGATCTTCGGCGCGCGCGCCTTCGGCGGCGAAATCGGCGGCGACATAGCCCACACGCAGGCCGCGCGGATCAGCGCCGCAATCGCCGCCGAAGCTGATCTCGATGCTTGCCGGATCGGCATCATCGGCGCCATTGATCACTGCGAGCACCAGAGCGGTGTCATCGACGCTGCGGCAGATCGGGCCGATTTTATCGAGGCTGGGGCAGAGCGCCATGGTACCGGTGCGCGCCACCCGGCCAAAACTGGGGCGCAGCCCGACCGCGCCGCACCGCGTCGAGGGCGAGACGATCGAGCCATAGGTTTCGGTGCCGAGCGAAAATCCGCACAATCCCGCCGCCGTGGCCGAGGCTGATCCGGCTGAGGAGCCTGATGAGCCTTCCTCCAGATTCCACGGATTGCGGGTGCGGCCACCGAACCATAAATCGCCATAGGCCAGAGCGCCGACACTGGTTTTGCCCAATAAAATCGCACCCGCCGCGGCGAGGCGCTGCACCACCACCGCATCCTGGTCGGGCCGCCGATCACGATAGGGCTCAGCACCCCAATCGGTGATCAATCCTTTGGTATCGATAATATCCTTGCAGCCATAGGGAATGCCATGCAGTGGCCCGGCCCAGTTTCCCTGCGCGGCCATCGCATCGAGCTGATCGGCGCGGTCCAGGGCCGCTTGGTTCAGGCGGGCGAAACAAAGAAGATGCGGGTTATGGGCGGCGATTCGGGCCAGATAGATTTCACACAGGCGCCGCGCGCTTAAGTGCCGGTTGCGAATCCAGGTGATCTGGGCGGTGATCGGCGCAAAGGCGATGGTTTCATCGTGGTCGGGGAGGGGGTGATCGGCGGGCTCGGCCAAACGCAGTGGACCGGGATCGCGTCGGGTGAACGGGCGCAGCCGGGGCTCGAAAATTGTGGCCGGGGCGATGTCGTTGTCCAGAAAATGGTTGCGCCTGGCGTGGGCCAGGGTGATCTGTTCGGCCAATCCCGCTTGCATCAGGCTGCGTTCGGCCTCGGTATAGCGCACACCCATCAACCGTTCGGCGGCTTCGATATCGGCCTGATTGATCGCTGGTGTTTTGGTCGCAGTCACATAAATTCTCCCTGATCAATACAGGACCGGATCGGTGCCTGCATTGGGTATTCCCTGGCCCCACCATAGCGATGTCGCGCGTTTGAACAACTATCTCCATAGAATAATAACGCGGACAAGGGCGTGTTGCACCGCATCATCGGGCGCGCTAAAGGCTGCGGGCGATGGCGAGAGGCCAGGAGAAAAACCGTGGATGGTGCGGCTGCACCCAACGCTGAGAGCGTGACAGAAAACATCGGTACCAGTGTTTTAAGCCGATATCGCGCCTTGATCGCGGCGGGTCAGCTCTCGGCGGACCCGGCGCAGCGCCGTGCCGCCGAGCAGCTCGATCAGCTTTGGCGCCGCCTGCTCGGCTATGATCCGCCGCCGAAAACCCTGACCAATGGCTGGTTGAGCCGGTTGCTGACCAAGCGACGGGTCGATGAGGTGCCGGTTGATTACCCGTCCGGCCTTTATCTGGTCGGCGAGGTCGGGCGCGGCAAATCGATGTTGATGGATTTATTTTTCGAGGCGGCGGCGGTGCCGCGCAAGCGCCGGGTGCATTTTCATCAATTCATGCAGGAGATCCAGGCCAGCCTGCATC
>JAJZEG010000175.1 GCA_021828605.1 Pseudomonadota bacterium
ATCGCGGCCCCTGCTTTGCTCCGCGATGGTATTCTACACGGGCCTGGCATTGTGGAAATCAAGGACGGGCTGATTGTCGCGCTGCATGATCAGGCACCACCGGACCGAGCCGTGATCACGCTTGATCGCGGCGTGTTAGCGCCGGGCTTGATTGATTTGCATGTCAATGGCGCGTTTGGGGTCGATTGCGCGACGGCCACCCCAGCCGAAATAGCGACATTGGCGCGCGGGTTAGCCGATTGCGGTGTAACCGGGTTTTTAGCAACCATTATTACCGCGCCGCTGGCGGATTTGCGGGCAGCCGGGGCGCGGCTTGCGGGCTATGTGCCGGTTGAGGATGGGGCGGCGCTGCTGGGTTTGCATTTGGAGGGGCCGTTTATTGCGCCGTTGCGACGCGGGGCGCATCGGCTGGAGGATCTGGCGCGGCCCGATCCGGCGGCGCTGGATTTTCTGCTCGATGATCCGGATTTTGCCCGGATTTTGCGCCTGATCACCCTGGCGCCTGAATTGCCGGGTGGCTTGGCGGCGATCCAACGCCTTACGCACGCAGGATATCAGGTGGCGCTGGGTCATTCGGATGCGGATGCGACGATGGCGCTGCGCGCGATTGAGGCCGGGGCGAGCCTGGTTACCCATGTTTTCAATGCGATGCGCGGGCTGCATCATCGCGATCCGGGGTTGGTCGGTGTTGCCCTCAGTGATCCACGCTTATGCCCCTGCTTGATTAGCGATGGCGTGCATGTTGATCCCCTGGCGCTGCGTCTCGCGTTCCAGGCGGCGGGGTCGCGTGCGATTGCGGTGACCGATGCGATTAATCTTGCCGGATTGGGAGAGGGCACGCGGCTGCCGTTCGGCGGTGCGATGGCGCAGGTGCAAGCTTGTGCGGCGCGGCGGGACGATGGGTCACTCACCGGGGCGATCATCACGCTTGATGCCGGGGTGCGCGCGTTGATCAAAGCGGGGATCAGCCCGGCGGCGGCGCTGCGTGCGGCGAGCGAAGCGCCGGCGCGGGCCTTGGGGCTGGTTGATCGGGGGCGGATCGCGCCGGGGCAGCGGGCGGATTTGGTGTGGTTTGATGATGAGTTTTCGCCGCAAGAAACCTGGATTGCTGGCCGAGCCGTGCGCGGTCATGCGCCAGCGCCCGGTTTGCGAAAATCGCGTGGGGTGCCGACCGAGCAGATCCGGGCCGATGCCGCTATGCTCGATACTCTGCCGAGCGCGGCCATTATTGCGGCGCTGCTCGACCAGGAACGTCAGAGCGTGCAGGCGCTGGGGTCGGCGATTCCCGCTTTGGCGCGGCTCGCGGAGCGGATGGCGGCGACGATTGCCCAGGGGCATCGGGTGTTCACGCTGGGCGCGGGCACGTCAGGGCGGTTGGCGGTGCTGGATGCGGTGGAATGTGGGCCGACTTTCGGGCTGGCGGACGGGGTGCTGGTGCCGTTGCTGGCCGGTGGATCGGGTGCGATCACCGAGGCGGTTGAGGGGGCCGAGGATGATGCGCAGGCGGCATGGGCGGCAATGCGCGCCCATCGGCTGACGCGCTTGGATTTGGTGGTGGGGATTGCGGCATCGGGCAATACCCCCTTTGTGCAAGCGGGGCTCGCGGCAGCGCGCGAATTTGGCTGCGCCACGGCGGCGATCAGCAATAATCCGCAGGGTGCGATATTGGACGAGGTCGAGATCGGGGTGGTGTTGGCGAGTGGCGCTGAGTTGCTGGCCGGTTCAACCCGGCTATCGGCGGCGACGGCGCAGAAAATCGCGCTGAATGCGCTCTCGACCACCGCGATGATCCGATTGGGTAAGGTTTATGGGCCATTCATGATCGATATGCGCCCGACCAATCACAAGTTACGGGCACGCGCGCGGCGGATGGTTGCAACGCTGACCGGCTGTTCTGCCGAGGCGGCGGATGCCGCGCTGATCGCCAGTGGTGAGCGGATCAAGCGCGCGGTGGTGATGGTGCGTCTTGGTGTGAGCCTGGCAGACGCGGAACAGAGGCTTGAGGCTGTGGGGGGCAATCTGCGCGCGGTGATCGGTGATTTGCCGTCGAATGATGCTGTCGGTTAATAAAAGGGAACAATATCATGATCCAATCATGGACTTTCACGGCGAATCCGGCCCATGATTGGTAACCGGAAGGCGATAGCCGGGGGTTGCATCGAAAAGGGGAAAAAATGTCCAGAATTGCATTAGTGACCGGCGGCACGCGCGGGATCGGTGCGGCCATCAGCATTGCCTTGAAAGCGGCGGGGCGCACGGTGGTTGCGAGCTATGCCGGCAATCAGACCGCGGCGCAGAATTTCACCGAAGTGCATAAAATCGAAGCGGTTCAATTTGATGCGGGTGATTTTGACGCTTGTTCCAAGGCCGTTGAGGCGATTGCTCACCGTCTGGGGCCGGTGGAAATCCTGGTTAATAATGCCGGGATCACCCGCGACGGCACCATGTCGCGGATGTCGCGCGATATGTGGGATCAGGTGATCGATACCAATCTGGGCTCGTGCTTTAATTTGTGCAAAGCCACCTTCGATGGGATGCGCGCGAAAAAATTCGGGCGCATTGTCAATATTGGCTCAATCAACGGCCAGGCTGGCCAATATGGTCAGGTCAATTATGCGGCGGCGAAATCGGGCATTCACGGTTTCACCAAGGCGCTCGCACAGGAAGGCGCGCGGTTCGGGATTACCGTTAATGCGATTGCACCGGGCTATGTCGATACCGATATGGTGCGCGCGGTGCCGCATGATGTGTTGGAGAAAATCATTGCGCGAATTCCGGTTGGCCGGTTGGGCCATGCCGAGGATATTGCGCGCGGCGTGCTGTTTCTGACCGCTGACGATGCGGATTTCGTCACCGGATCAACGATGTCGATCAATGGCGGCCAGCATATGTATTAGATCAAGATTGGTTTAGGTCGAATCGCAAGAGTCGAGCTAAATCCGCGCGATGAAATGCCGGGAC
>JAJZEG010000240.1 GCA_021828605.1 Pseudomonadota bacterium
CCCCCTGCACATCCCCGCTGCTCCCGGCATAATTCGCTGCGAGCAGATCCCCCACCAACGCCCCGCGCGCATTCACCGCGCTGGCGTTACCATCGGCCGTCATTCGGCCCGGCGTACCCGCAGCGCAAGCAACCAACATCAGGCTCGCCAACGGCATCAGCCGGAATCCCGCGCGCGCGTGGCGCAACCATCTCGATTTCATCCCATATCTATACAGCGAGGTCGCGCCGCCTGCCAAACCGACTCCTGCTGAGCATTCTCGCCGCGTCGATCCAGGTCGCGGGCCGCAGGGTCGCCCGGATCGCTCTTGAGGACGCTTGTTGAAAACCCTGTCCGCGTCTATCCTGATTTGGTCATGACCCATCGCCACGCTTCTGAACGCCCAAACGACCGTTCGACCGGCTTTGTCGCTGAAACCGCTGGGATTCGCGTGGCGGTGCACGCGTTTTTTCTGGCCGATCAATCGCGCCCGGACGAGCAGCATTTCCTATGGGCCTATCGGGTGCGCATCGAAAACCATAATGTCAGCACCGTCCAATTGATGGCGCGCACCTGGCGGATCACCGATGCGCGCGGCGCTGTGCAAACCGTGCAGGGTGATGGGGTGATCGGCGAACAACCCGTGCTCGATCCGGGCGATTCGTTCGAATATACCTCCGGCACCCCGCTCAAAACCCCCTCAGGCTTCATGAGCGGCACCTATCACATGATTGTGGTTGATAGCGGCGAAAAATTCGACGCCGCCATCCCGACCTTCAGCCTCGATAGTCCGTTCGACCTGCATCAACTGCACTGACCCCTGCGTGCAAAATGCCGGTGAATATGACATGCGGGTTGCACGTTATTTAATCTCAACCATATCAGTCGGAAGGGTTCGGATAACAGCCGCCGACCCGCCATTACCGCCGCGTGCTATGGATAGTCAGGGAGACAGTTGGTGAATATCGAAAACCCGAAACGCAAGCTAACACGCCAAAAACAATCCAACCAACCCAGCCGCGCCGAGGCCGAAGCGGCGATCCGCACCTTGATCCGCTGGGCGGGCGATGATCCCGAGCGCGAAGGCCTGCTCGACACGCCCTCGCGCGTCGCGCGCTCCTATGAACAGTTTTTCTGCGGCTATGAGGAAGATCCGGTCGCTATTTTGTCACGCACCTTCGAAGAAATCGAGGGTTATGACGAAATCGTGCTGCTGCGCGACATTCGGCTGGAGAGCCATTGCGAGCATCACATGGTGCCGATCATTGGCGTTGCCCATGTGGCTTATTTGCCTGCCAAGCGGGTGGTCGGCATCAGCAAACTCGCCCGCGTGGTCGATGCCTATGCCAAGCGCCTGCAAATCCAGGAAAAACTGACCGCGCAGATCGCCAATACGATCAATGAGGTGTTGCAACCGCGCGGTGTTGCGGTGGTGATTGAAGCTGCGCATGAGTGCATGTCGACGCGCGGCGTGCATAAAACCGGCGTCTCGATGGTGACCAGCCGGATGCTCGGCGTGTTTCGCGATGACCCCTCGACCCGCCGCGAATTGCTCGCGATGATGGCGAACAGGCGGATCAACACCGAAATGTGATCAGGCGCCGATGGCCCGGTCCAACCGCGCGCATACCCGCTCCGCGCCGATCAATGGCAGCAGGGCAGCAAGTTCCGGCCCGTGGCTTTCGCCGGTCAGCGCCAGACGCAGCGGCATGAGCAGCGCTTTGCCGTGCGCGCCGGTGGCGGCGGTGATGGCATGGGTCCAGTTTTTCCAGGTGGTATGATCCCAGGGCTCGGGCGGCAAAGCCGCGTGCGCCGCGCGCAAAATCGCCTGCGCCTCGGGCAAGTCCGGCGCATCGATACTGGCTTGCACCACCGTCCACCAGTGCCGCGCCTCGGACAGCAGATCCAAACTTCCGCGCACCGCTCGCCAGAACGCGGCGTCCGCCCCCTCGGGCAGCCGATCCGCGACCTGCGGATAATCAAGGTGGTGCAGATATTTTCGGTTGAGCGCGAGGAGGTGTTTCGGATCAAAGCGCTGCCCGCCGCGCGCATAATCGGCCAGATCAAACAGCGCCGCCAATTCGGCCAGGGTCAGCGGCTCAGGATCGCGGCGCGACCCCAGCCGTGCCAAATATCCGGCCAATGCCCCCGGCTCGATCCCATCGCGCCGCAAGGCGCGCAGCGAAACGCTCACCGCGCGCTTGGCTAATTTATCGCCCTGCATATCGGCGATCAGCGGCAAATGCGCAAAATCCGGTACCCGTGCTCGCGGCGCCATCGCACGCAACAGGTCGATCTGGATCGCGGTATGGATCAGATGTTCTTCGCCGCGAATGATCCGGGTTATCGCCAAATCAACATCATCAATCACCGAGGCGAATAGAGGCAGGGTTGTGCCATCAGCGCGGATCAATACCGGATCGGACAGGCTGCCGAGCTTGATCTCGCGCCGCCCGAGCACAAGATCATTCCAGCCGATGGACGCATCCGACAGGCGAAACCGGAAATAAGGCTGCTTGCCATTTGCCTCGGCGGCGGCGCGCTGGGCTGGGGTCAGTGACAGCATCGCGCGATCATAAATCGGCGGCAATTTGCGCTTGAGCCGCATCAGCCGTTTTGATTCCAGCTCCTCCTCGGTCTCGAAACACGGATAGAGCCGCCCCGAAGCTTCGAGCTGTGCTGCGACCTGCCGATAGCGCTCTCGCCGATCCGACTGGCGGATTTTTTCATCCCAATCGATGCCCAGCCACTGCAAATCCTGCTCGATGGCGGCCTCGTATTCGGGGCGGGCGCGGTCGGGATCGGCATCATCGATGCGCAAGAGCAACCGCCCGCCGGGCACCGCGCGCGCGGCCAGAAAATTGACCAGGGCCAGACGGGCGTTGCCTGCGTGCACATAACCCGTGGCGGACGGGGCAAATCGAACCTTGATCATGCGGCCTCTGCTAGCATGGCTTGCCTGCACGCGACGAGTGGTG
>JAJZEG010000209.1 GCA_021828605.1 Pseudomonadota bacterium
AGAATAATACGGTCTTTTTGAAACAATCTAAGACGCGGGGCATCAGTCAGGGAAACTTAAACCTGATAACTCTTAATCAGCGGGTCCAAGGTTCGAGTCCTTGTGCGCCCACCAATTAAATCAATGGGTTAAAGGCCGCGAACTGCTCCGGGATAGCCGAAACGGGGCATCAAACTTCGGGCGATAGGCACCCTCAAACCCGGGCGGCTTCCTCGATCAAATATTTTCTGGCAGCGCGGCGGAATTGGGGAGACCGAGCCATCACACGAAAAGGTAGGCGGTGGTCGGTTACGTCCCTGCTGGGATGCAAGACCCTGTGCGCATCGTTTCGCGCGTTGGTTCCAATATCCGAATAACCCGGCTCCGCAAGATCAGTTTCCCGTAGGGTCGTGTCACGCTAACTTGTTCGATGGTGTGCGCGTGGTCAAATACGCCAGCGGAATTAAGCCACCCAATGCACCAATCAACAATGAAAGTAAGGCGCCGATCAAAACAAGTAAAATATTCAGAAATCGCAATTCTCGAGATTTAACAAGCATATATCCCAATACGATTTCCATAAATAATGAAGCGATCAAACCGGCGTCTTCACTCCACTTAATAATATTGTGAAAACCGGCCTCAGTTCGCAATAAGAACCCTACTATTCCGCCCGCGATACCGCCCGCTATACTTGCGAGAAGAAAAAAACTTAAATACCATCCAAGTGCCTGAAGAGCGTTTCGCCGAAACGAGAAATTAAATAATTCCTTAAACATTCTTGTACCTTGCTCATTGAATTGTTTATTATGCGATAATTCACCAGTCTTAAATCGGATAACTCCCTTGTTTTTAACGAAGATAAAGGGTGGCAAGATTAAATTTTTCGCGGGATTTGATCCCCACAGAGACATATTAGGGCGTCGGCTAATTGACGTCCAGTGCCATCGCGCAGCGCAATCACGAACAACGTCAGGCCTTTGACTCGATAGCCTCTCGTGACGACAGCCCATCATCGGCCTCATGGAACATTGCGGCAATTTACTTAGTTTGCATGCTCCCGATCACTGCAACGGCGAGGTGCTGCCGGAGGCTATGCCCAAGAGTTGGCTGCGACGTCAGCCAAGGCGGTAGCATCAGTAGATAGGCCCGCACCGAAATCAATACGGACCAGCGTGCGGCGTCTTTGATGGTCACGGTGAATAGCTGAATGTGGTCAGGCTCGACTTCAAAGCCTCATTGGCAGGACTGTCGCGCTACCAGCCTCGATCCCATACAGGCGCGCCGTCGCGACTGATCGCTTGGCTGGGGTTGCCATCAGCCGACGCCAAGCGGCAACCCCGTTCCATCATCAACCCGATATCCGCGCGATCAAAACCGGGTCTGCAACCGCAACCAGAATGTATTGCCGCCGATCGTGTTGATGTGGCGAAAATCATGGGTCATGTAGAATGTCACCGACGGGCCACCCAGATTATAGCCGATCAGCGGGCCGAACGCGATTTGCTGGGCGCGATTGCCTCGGCTGTTGAACGGGCTGGCGGGCAGCACCGCGCCGGCGACGATGTCATTGGTGGTCTGATCGACGATATAGCCGACGGCGCCGACGGTGAATTTGCCGAATTGCTGGGTGCCGGTCAGGTCGACCGACAGCACCTGCCCGGAATGATACACGCCGTTCGGCGATGACGCGCTGTTATGGTTGGTGGTATTAATGTCATAGGCGGCATGAACGGTCAGATCCAATCCGCTGCGGGTCAGGTAACTGACGGCGGCGGTCGGTTCGAAGGTCCAGTAATTAAAGCCATTATTGACCGGCGCATTGCGGGAATAGGTGCCGTCTTTCAGATAGATATTGAAACCCGCGGCGACGAACAGATGATGGGTGATCATCCATGACAGGTTGATTGGCGAAACGATGGTGTTGAACAAACCAAAGTGACTATGGTTGGTGCCGAACGCGGTCACTGAATCATAGGTGATCGGTTGCACAATATCGGCGATATAGGTGCCGCCCAGAATATGGTTGCCCGGCACCCAAAACAGCCCCAGACTCTGATCATAGAGTGAGACATGGATCGGCACCGTCTTGCCACTGCCATTATAGACCGGCTGCGGCTTGAAATAGCCCGTATCCGAGCCGTACAATCCCGGAGGCGGCGCTGCCGCGGTGGGGATGCCATCGGTGACCCCGGCCAGATAAGGCACCATGCCCCCCTCTTCGGCATAACTGTTGCGCACGCTTGCCATCAGGGCAACCATCATTGCGGCGCCGACCAGGGCCTTCCCGATCATCGATTTACGGTGTTTCGCCATTACTTCCTCCCGTTTTATAATTTTAACGCTGGACTTTAACGCGTCGTCCGTTGCTCGAACGACCCCGAGCGTCCGGCGCGGCGTAGTATCCGTCACTCAGAACGTGCCCGTAATAGAACGATACCGTTTTATGTGAAATTGTAAAGCGAAAAATGACCCTGATCGTCAAATAGTGAAACGCTCCCTAACGCATCGATCCCGGCCCAATCGGGCCAATCCTTTGTCAGTCTTGGCAGAAATTGTCCGAATTAGCCTGAATACTCTGGAGGCGCCGGAAAATTTCTGTCAGAAATGCACCGTCGGCGTCTTTGAAACGCTTGACAAAACACGTCCATCAGGGTAGCAAATGAAGTGAACGATAGCGTTTCTTTAAGGATAAAATCGTTAATGCCGGTTACCTTCATAAACGGCCGCGCAGCGCGCGTCAGGTCCAAGGACCTTGCCGTCATCTCTCACCTCGGAGACTCAACGTGAAAACCACCAAAATCCTGGCTCTGATCATCGCGACTGCCGCTCTGCCCATGACCGCCTTTGCTGGCATGTCGCCCTTTTCCCACAACCCGGCAGCGGTCAAACCCGGCACCTACACGCTCAATCCCGACCATGGCAAAATAACCTGGTCGATCAGCCATTTCGGCTTTTCGACCTATATCGGTCAATT